>DATMYT010000214.1:0-4007 GCA_035560855.1 Negativicutes bacterium
GAAGCGGACGCCGGCGGCGATCATGCCTTCGGCGCAGGCCTGGTTGCCTTGCATGAGTCTGGCTGCGCTCATTTCGTCGCCTCCTTTTCTTTTACTACCTGGATGGCGTAGTCTGGGCAGCGCAGTTCGCACTGGCCGCAGGAGATACAGGCTTCCGGCGCTTTGGCGTACACTTTGCCGATCTCGTCGAGTTCGAGCACTTGTTTCGGGCAGAATGCCACGCAGATTCCGCAGCCTTTGCAGAATTTCTTGTTGATTGTTACTGCCAAGTTCTCAGGCCTCCTTGCAATTCAAAAGTAATGGGGTTACAAAATCCTCAATGATAATCATAGAAGACATCTGCCCATATCCAAAGGAAAAATGAACGAACGACAGAAAAAAACACCCGAACCGTACATATACGGAACGGGTGTTTTAAGTATACAATATGCAAAAACAAAGTTCAACATCATGCACTTATATCGGCAGATACATTTTTAATCGGGCTGAATACACGCGGCCCACTGGAATTTCCTCCTGCGAAGGGTTCATTATCAGCAGATAGCCGCGATTAAACCAATTGGCCAATTGCCCAATCTGGTTTACATTAACAATAAAATTGCGATGACAACGGAAAAAATCATCAGGGTTCAGCACTTCTTCCAACTCATTGAGGCGATTTCGAATCTCATAGCGCTTCCCGCTAATTGTTCGAATAAAGATCTGCCGGTTTTCAGCTTGGAAATACTGGACTTGCTTCACATCGATGACTTCCAGCCGATCGCCGGTTTCCGCCAGGACTTTCTTTAAAAATGATCGGGGATGATCCGGCGGCGTTTGCAGTCGTCGCGTCCGCAGTTTTTTTAACGCCCTCTCAATATCACTTTCATCGAATGGTTTCAAAATATAATCGACGGCGTCGACTTGAAACGCCTCAACAGCAAAATTGCTGAAAGCCGTAATAAAAACAATCAGGGGCGACCGCGCACGGGAAGATAGAATTCTTGCCGCCTCCATGCCATTCATGACCGGCATCTGAATGTCGAGAAATACCACATCAGCATCCAGCCTGTCCACCAATGCGATGGCATCTTCACCACTGTGCCCGATCCCTACAATCTCCACTTCGCCGGAGTTCTCCAGCAGACATTTCAGTTCGTCGCACATGATAGGTTCATCGTCCACAATGATCACTTTCGCAAGGCTCAATTTATCTAGCCCTCCTTTCCCAGAACCGGCAACAACGCTTTCACGATCGTGCCTTTCCCTTCCCGGCTCTCAATCTGGAGACCATATTGCGGCCCAAAACTGGCCTGAATCCGTTTATGAACATTATTAAGTCCGATCCCAGCGCCAGTGGTATCCCGAGAAGAAGTACCGTCAAACTGCCGAATGGCTTGCAACCGAGCTGCGGGAATGCCGACTCCATCGTCCTCCACTTCCATGTGGAGCAACGATTCCGACTCATATATGCGAATCACGAGTGTACCCCCATCCCGCTTGGATGACAAACCATGTTTGATTGCATTTTCAACAAGCGGTTGCAAAGAAAAAACCGGTAGAAAATATTCAAGCACCGACTCGGAGACTTCTTCCCGCACTTGAATGCGGTCGCCGAACCGCGATTGTTCCAGTTGCACATAGGAACGGGCGATTTCCAGTTCCTCCGCCAGTCGTGCCAGATCCGCCCCGTGTTCCAGCGTACAGCGCAAAAAATCGGACAAATCCTTGATGCGAGCCCGGGCTTGTTCCGGCGCTGTTCTCACCAACGCCCTGATGGTCCCCAGCATATTAAACAGAAAGTGCGGATTCACCTGCGCCTTCAGCATATTATATTCTGCCTGCGCCCGCATCATCTTCTGCTCGTCAAGGGAATGACGGTCCAGCAAAAGTCCCAGAAAGTCTGCGATCCCTTGAATAATTTCGGCTTCGTACGCCGTTATAACTTCATCATTGGCTTTATAAAGCTTCAGAATTCCCTGCACCTGTCCATCCACAACCAATGGTGCTTCGATCACTGAAGTCAATGGACAAAGGGGAACGGGACACCCGATCTCCGCTTGGCGGTTGAAAATCAACGTCTGTCTTGAATTCACCGCCTGTTGCGTAGCCCGTGTAAGAATCGGCGCATTCGCCTGATGATGATCCGCCCCGATCCCCACAAAGCTCAGTACCTTTTCATTGTCGGTAATCGCAACGGCCGCCGCTTTGGTTTCCGTTCGCAGAATGCTTGCAATCAGAAAAGCGGTCTTGGTATTCAGCCCTTCATGCAGCAGCTCCGTGGTCTTCTGAATCAGGCGAATAGCTTGCTGCGCCGACTGAGCCTGTACTTTCTGCTGTTCCTGAAATACGTCCCGGACAATATAAAAAAACAGGCCTACGGCCAATGAATTGGCAATGATAGTGGGAATGCCAATGATTTTTTCCAGTTCCCAGGCTTTTTCAAAAGGTTTGGACAACAGCAATATCAAAAACTTCAAGTTAAGTTCACACACTAAAGCGGTCATAAGCGCAATTTTCAAATTCAGGCGACTTGGGCCGTATTTGTTGTAGACAAAGCCGCTGATCAGTCCGGCCATTATATTGGCCAACACGGAGGCCGGCACCGTATACCCGCCAATCAGATAGCGGGGAATCGCGCCAAGAATTCCTGCCCCCAATCCTACCCAGGGGCCACCAAGCAAGCCACCGGCGATGGGCCCGACAATTCGGGTATTGGCCAACGCCCCGACCACTGGAATTCCAATATAATTCCCCATGGCCGAAAAAGCGCCAAACACCATCGCCAAGATAATTTTATCCTGCAGCCGGTATTGGGAATAGGTCAAAGCCCTGCGAATAGCTGGCAGCCGACTGCTGACATAGGCTCCAACTCCCATCAGTGCGACATTGCGTGCAATATCCAATATGAATTCCCATTGCCAATTCATGCGTTCTTTACAGTGCCCCCTATATTAACCGACAGGTCTGCTTTTCACAGTTCAACCTTTATCTTAAGTATTTCAGGAAAAATGCGTTTCTCTCAATACATACATATATATCACGTCATTAGGTTCCCGTCCATGTTTGCCGAGAACATAGGCAAGCTCAAGCCGCAGCCGAAACTCTTCGTCCGCCGTCGCCCGGCGAAACCACTCACGTAAGGTTGGTTTTGGATCAAAGTTGTCCAGGAGGTCGGCATGCTCCAAATAATCAGATGCCGATAGCGGTGAAGTCTCTTCCTCTACTTGTTTCACATGTCCGATAAATTTTTCCGGCCCGAAAAGCTCCACTAGCGGAACATAATACCAGTATCTGAACAACGTCAAACGCGTAGTAATTCGCGCGTCGTCACCAACCTCCCCATTGAAATGAATAATGTTGTGAATCACTTCCTGTAGAGTCTGCACCGTTCGAAATTGCACCGGCACGCGCCTCCTTCAGCATCGGTTTTCAACCCTGCCTTGGACACCCATTTATTCGTTTATCCGACATGAAATTCTGCACGGCTGCCGCGAGCAACCGGAATGATTTCCAGTCTGGCATCGATTCTTTCCCGTAGCTCCGGCACATGGGAAATGATTCCCACCAGACGTCCACCCTGCTGCAAATCCTGCAGTGCATTAATCGCCAACTCCAGTGTCTCCGGGTCCAACGTGCCGAAGCCCTCATCTACAAACAACGTTTCCAGATGAATGCCTCCGGAGCGGGACTGAACGACGTCGGCCAACCCAAGCGCCAATGAAAGGGAAGCCAGGAAAGTTTCTCCGCCGGAAAGCGTCTGCACCGGACGGGCTTCGCCAGTATATCCGTCAAGCACTTCCAAATCCAGGCCAGCTCCAGTACGCTTGTCTTCCCGATTTTCCCTGCGTCGCAGCCGGTAACGTCCCCGGGTCATTTTTTTTAACCGTAAATTTGCATAAAGATTGACTTCATCCAAAAGGAATCCCAGGACATACCGCTCAAAACTAACGCCGGTGAAACGTCCGGAGGTAATCTCATGCAGCCCGGCGTACAGCGAGTGTTTCTCTTCCGCCGTCGTTCGGGCT
>DATMYT010000215.1:0-6044 GCA_035560855.1 Negativicutes bacterium
ACGCCATGAAAAGATGGCCAGCGCCAGCCAGATAAGTCCGAATGAAATAGCGTGCGCCAGCGTGAAAGGTTCGTGATAGAGGAAAACGCCGGTGAGCAAGGCGAGGGTCGGCGACAGGTACTGGATGAAGCCAAGCAGCGATAAAGGTAGATGGTTCGCGGCATTGGCGAACAATACCATCGGTAGCGCGGTGACGATGCCGGCGCCGATTAGCATTGCCGTGATCATCGGATTGGCATGACCCAACACGCCGGTTCCCTGTGAATGCAGGAAGAACAGATAGGCCAGCGCCACCGGTGAAATCAGTAAGGTTTCGAGAGTAATGCCGGTGATGGGCGCTATGCCCAGTAGCTTTTTGCACAGTCCATACAATGAAAAACTTACGGCAAGAGATAGAGCGACCCACGGGACCGCGCTGAATTGCAGGACAAGGTTCAATACGCCGAGGACAGCCAAGGTGACGGCCAGATATTGCCGTGACGAGAGCTTTTCCTTCAATAGAACGACACCGAATAAGACATTGACCAGCGGATTGATGTAATACCCCAGACTAGTCTCGACGATGCGGTTGTCATTGACTGCCCAGATGTAGATCAGCCAGTTCAGCGAGATGATTACCGTTGCAGCGAATACGCCCAGTATCCGGCGCGGTTCTGTGCAAATGGCGCGCACTTCTTCGCGAAACAGTGGCAGGCGTCGGGCGAAGATCAAAAAAATCAGCAAAAAAAACAGGGACCAGATAACACGATGCGACAGAATTTCCGGCGCGGCAGCCTGACGCAGGAGTTTCCAGTAGATCGGCAAAAAGCCCCACATCAGATAAGCAACAATGGCGGAGATGACGCCGCGGGTTCGGTCGTTTTGCATGAGAGCACCTTCCCCAAAAGATATCCTCATTGTAGAAGATTGCAGCGAAAATGACAACTTGCGGCAAAATCGTTCCCGGAAAGGGCGCGGAAGGGTATAATAAAATAGTGTGTGAATAAGCCGACGCGGTAATCGATGGAGGGTAACCTTGCGTATGGGTGTCCTATTTGATGCGACAATGTGCGGACTGTTGGCTGAACTGGTTCAGGGTAATGTTTTTTGGTGCAATGTAGCAGGGAACATTTTGCACCAAGCCGGGATTACAGCTAAGGCAGCAATCTTGGAAAAACAAATTATCACTTTGGTGCAAAAAAATAAACCAAAAAACGGACAGCAAAGAATCCGTGTGATTTCGGAGGCTGGAACTATTTTTGCCCTGTTTTATATGGAGGGGTATGTTCTGGTTCTGAGCCGGCTGCAGCGGCAAGCGGATCAGACGGATTTTCAGGCCATTGTTGAGGCGGCGCTGCCATACATTGCCCAAGTGGCCGGGGGCGATGCGGTAATGTTTGATTCCAGTGGCGTAAGATTCAAGGCGGTTCATGCGGATGGAACTCCCAACGAGGATGCTGTTGGCTTGTCAAACGAGATGTGCCAAACGGTGATGCGAGAGCGGCGTCCCAGTATGGGTCCGTCCACGCTGTCACCCGGCGCAACGGCGATCCGTATTCCGCTATCGCCCGAGTTTGGTGTGGCTTTTAATAACACTTTTGCTGCCAGGCAGCGGCAACGGCTGATGAATACTGCCCGCCAATACGGCTATGCCCGGTATCATATGGAAGATATTATCGGCGACAGTCTGCCGATGACTCAGGCAAAAGCAATGGCAACCAAGGCGGCGAAGACCGACACGACCATTTTGTTGACCGGAGAAACGGGAACCGGGAAGGAACTTTTCGCGCAGACGATCCATAATCTGAGCGATCGTGCGACTCGGCCTTTTGTGGCTGTCAATTGCGGGGCGGTGCCGGGAGAATTGGTGGAAAGTACCTTGTTTGGTTATGCGCCCGGCGCTTTTACCGGAGCTAGCCGAAGCGGTCAGACCGGCTGCTTTGAGCAAGCTGACAACGGTACGATTTTTCTTGACGAGATCAGTGAAATGCCTTATTCGGTGCAGGTGAAATTATTGCGGGTGCTCCAGGAGCGGGAAATTATCCGCGTGGGGGAAGGCATTCCCCGTCCGGTAAATGTCAAAATCATCGCTTCCAGCAACAAAAAGCTGAAAACCTTGGTAGACGCCGGAAAGTTTCGGCCTGATCTATACTATCGGCTCAGTATTTTTGAAATCTGCATTCCTCCCTTGCACGAGCGGACAGATGATATCGTAGCGTTGGTTGATTTTTACATGAAGAAATATGCCAGCATGTTCGGCAAAGCGATTTCCGACATTCATCCTGAAACGATGCGGGCTTTGACTTCCTACAGTTGGCCGGGGAATGTTCGCGAACTGCGCAATTGTATGGAATATGCTTTCAATATTGTCGAAAAAACGGCAAGTTCCATTACACCGGATCTGTTACCTGCCAATATTGTACCCAAAAGTCATGACACACAGAGCGGATTGTCGCTATATGATGAGTATATGCAACAAACTGAGCGGGAGATTGTACTTAGGATCCTGCGTTTGTGCGGCAACAATCAATCTGAGGCGGCAAAGCATTTGGGCATGAATCGAACGACGTTGTGGCGAATTCTGAAAAAGCACGGGTTATTGACAGATAAAAACACAGTATTGTTGCAAAAATGAACTATGTTGCAAAAACGAACAGATAGTGGCGATAGGGTTGTTTCCGGCAGACTGATTGCATAGTACTGTGAATGTAATGTGCCGAGACCCTATAGAGAACGGGATTCATCCGTGGCTGGCGAACTATTTCAATCAGATAAGCCTTTTTGGTCACGTTAAGAATTAATCTAAGCAGCAGGCGAAGGTGTTCATAATTGAACATCTTCGCCTTCTGCTTTTTTTACCCAACTGTCGCTGATGAGGGTCAAAGTATCGAATCCATGCGTATTCCGCCTGTAGAAGTCAAGCAAATCGCAGAACAGAATGGGTTGGCACGTTATATGCAACCCTACGTTTACTGTTGTGAACTACGAAATGGTTTTGCCAATATTAGATGACACGCTGGCGCAAGGGGAGGGGGAAGAATGCAGACCAGAGAACTTGCCTGTTTTGCCGCAGAATTGAGTTATGATGCACTGCCTGCCGCTACGATCCAAACGGCCAAACAATGCATATTGGACACGATCGGGTGTTGTATCCGGGGCTCGTTGGAACCATCCAGCGTTATTATGCGGCGTGTCGTTGAGCGACAGGAAGGTAAAAGGGAAGCTACCGTGCTTTCCAGTCGGCCCTTTCGTACGACGGCGTTGACTGCAGCGCTTGCCAATGGCTGCGCAATGCATTCCCTGGATATGGACGATCTGCATAATGCTTCGATCATCCATCTGGGGACGGTGGTGGTTCCGGCGGCGCTAGCCGTTGCTGAACAGGCGGGCGCTTCCGGCAAGGAACTGATTTTGGCAATTGTCGCTGGGTATGAGGTAGGGGCCCGCGTTGGCGAGACCGTTAATCCGGAGTCATATTTCTTTTGGCATACCACGGGGACCGCCGGCACATTTGGTGCGGCAACCGCAGCTGCCAAATTGTTGCAGCTTGATGCGGAACAAATGCTGTTCTGTCTCGGTTCTGCGGGTACGCAGGCAGCCGGTCTGTGGGAGTTTCTAAAAGAGGGAGCCATGAGTAAGACTTTGCATGCCGGAAAAGCGGCAATGAACGGAATTTTAGCGGCATGGCTCGCGCAGGAAGGCTTTACTGCAGCGACGCATATTCTTGAGGGAGAGAAAGGTTTTTGCCAAGCCATGACGGCGGCGGCTCATCTGGAAAAACTTACGGCGCATCTCGGCTCGGGGCAGTTCAAGATTGATGAAAACTCATTCAAACCTTATGCAGCCTGCAAACATTGTCATCCGGCCATCGATGCCGCGCAGACGCTGTGTATAGCCAACAACCTTGCAGCGGATCAAATCGCCTCAATTTACATTCAGACCAACGCGGTGGCGGACAACCTGGTCAATAATCCCGATCCGCAAAACACTTATGGCTGCAAGTTTAGCATCCAATATTGTACGGCAGCCGCAATTCGTTACGGCAAAGTAGGGGTAGCGGAGTTCGAGCCGGAAAAAATCGCGGATGGGGAGTTGCGCCGATTAATGGCTGATACCAAAGTGGTGATCGATGCGGAGCTAGATGCTGATTTTCGGCAAAATCCTGAAAAATGGTCGGTTTGGTTGACTCTCACCGATACGGCAGGGCGAGAATATCGTCACTTTATCGAATATCCCAAGGGTGATCCGCAAAATCCCGTAAGTTATGCAGAGACGGAAAAGAAAGTGCGGACTCTGGCGGGAGCCGTGTACCCGGAAAAAGTGATTGTTGAAGAATTATTGCAAAAAATTGACGCGCTTGAGTCGTTGCAGGATGCAAGCGGCTTGTTTGATTTTTTGACGGCGCAATGAAGGGGGAGTGCCACTATGCTTACTGCGGAAAGGTTGAGACATCCTAGGTTGTTTGACAAAATCATGACTGCGGATGAAGCGGCAGCCATGATTCAGGATGGAATGAATGTCGGTGTCAGTGGATTTACACCGGCAGGCTATCCCAAAATGGTACCAATGGCGCTGGCCCGTGCGGTGAAAGCAGGAAAAAAATGCCGGGTCAATATCTGGTCGGGCGCTTCGGTCGGTCCGGAAATCGAGGAAGAATTGGCGGCTGCCGGCGCTGTTGCTTGCCGGGCGCCTTACTATGCTGCTTCCAACAAACACATGAAGGAAGGTATTAATCAGGGAAAAATCAACTACACGGATGTTCATCTCAGCCATTTTGCCCAACAGATCGATTACGGATTTCTGGGCAAGGTTGATGTGGCCATTGTCGAAGCGGTCGCAATCACGCCGGAAGGCGATATCGTACTGGGGCCGGGAGTCGGCAATACGCCGATGATGGTCAAACATGCGGCAAAAATCATCGTGGAAGTGAATACGTGTCAGCCGTTGGAACTGGAAGGCATGCACGATATTTTTGTTTTGCCGAAACCGCCTCATCGCCGGGAAATTCCGATTTACTCAGCCTGTGACCGGATCGGCAGTCCCTATGTGAAATGTGGCCTGGATCGGATCACTGCCATCGTGGAGTCAAGCATCCCGGATAAAGTTCGTAATCTAGTAGCACCGGACGCCTTGAGTGAAAAAATCGCCGGCAATCTGATCGAATTTCTGGAATTCGAACAACAGCACGGCAGGATTCCGGACCCGATGTTGCCGCTGCAGTCAGGAGTCGGCAGTATCGCCAACGCAGTGCTGGCTGGACTAGCCAAGTCCAAATGGGAAAATTTGCAGATGTATTCGGAAATACTGCAGGACGCAGTATTTCAGTTGATTGAAACTGGTAAGGTCGGCTGTGCATCGGGCTGCGCTTTTACGCCGTCACCCAGCGTGCTGGAACGATTTCGCGCGAATCCTGAGTTGTACCGGCAGCGTATCGTGCTTCGTCCGCTCGACATCAGCAACCACCCGGAAGTCATCCGTCGTCTGGGCATTATTGCACTCAACACGCCGATGGAATTCGACATTTATGGCAACGCCAATTCCACGCATGTCATCGGTACCCACATGATGAATGGTATCGGTGGCTCGGGTGATTATATGCGTAATGGGTATTTGACCATTTTTACCACGGAATCCACAGCTAAAGAGGGGAAAATTTCGCGAGTGGTTCCCATGTGTTCTCACGTGGACCACACCGAGCACGACACCATGGTGTTTGTCACCGAATGGGGTGTCGCCGATGTGCGGGGGCTGTGTCCGCGAGAACGGGCTCAAGTGATTATCAACAACTGCGCCCATCCGGACTATCGGCCGCTGCTCAAAGACTATTATGCAGCTGCGGAAAAGAAATATGGCGGACATACGCCGCATGACATGGACCTGGCGCTGGGTTTTCACTCAAAATTTATTCACACGGGAACCATGCAATAAATTCGTAGGGGGACTAAAAAGTGTATAATAAACAAGAAATGGAAAAAATCGCCCAAGGACAAAAAGACTGGGACGCTAAAGTGGCGAAAAATCTGGCCAAGTCGCCGGAACGGCAAAAATTCGCGGTAGAGAGAACC
>DATMYT010000216.1:0-2912 GCA_035560855.1 Negativicutes bacterium
AAATGGTATTATTAAAACAAACAGGAGGTTGTTATGACACCGCATGAAGTAATGGCCCGGTGCGCCGAACTCGGCACGCCTATTGTACAGAGTACGCTTGCCAACTATAAAACCTGGGGGCTTATCCATCCGCCGGTCGTACAGAGCCTGGGTCGAAAGATCGGCAAAGTTTCGACGTATCGGGACGATGCGCCGTTTGAGGTATACACGGCCCAGCGTCTTTCCGGCCGGGACTTTGGCTTTTCCATGGATTATGTGTGCTTATTCCGTATCCACTGGCTCTGTGACATTGAAGAACTGGCGACCGGACAACCGCTGGATTTGTTTGTGGAAGGGGGCGCGCTGCTTTGGGGAATGGTCTACAACCTGGCAAACTTGAACGTTCCGCTTAATGGGCAGTTCATGTCATTTTTTTATCCGCCGGAACGCTTGAATGAAGTCGTTGAATACGTGCGCAAACAGGAGCCGGCAAGTTTGTCGGAAGATTTATTTGCCGAGTTCAGCCGCGAAGCGAAGGGAAAACTCCGGGGGCTGGTGTTGTTGCGCCGCAAAGGCGACGGACATCATATCCTTGCCGTACTGCATGAAGATGGAGCCAGGGTTCTGACTTCACTGGGGGTTCTGCCGGAGTCGACGCAATGAATGTGCGCAGCTGGCTGGAGGAGGTCTGCGGACCGATCCGGTGGCGCGGCGATCAGGGAACCTGCCACTGTCCCTTGCCAAACCATGGCAGCCGGGATCGCAATCCGTCCTTTTCCGTCAATGCCTCAAGCGGCAAGTTTTTTTGTCACAAAGAAGGCTTCGGCGGTGGCCTGAAAAAACTGTCCCAACTCACGAATTATTCACTGCCGGATCAAGATCCCATCCCCCAACCATCCGGGGATTCTTCCCGCAAAATTTCCGCCACATATGATTATGTCGATGCCGACGGACGCCTATGTTACCAAGTCGTCCGGTTGGAGCCGAAAAGTTTTCGCATCAGGCGTCCCGACCCTGCGCGCAGTGGGGCATGGATCTGGAACCTGGGGGAGTGCGAGCCGCTTCCCTACCGGCTGCCGGGCCTGATTTCAGGTATTGCGGCCGGGGAACCACTATTCGTGGTGGAAGGCGAGAAGGACGCTGACTCACTGACTGCGCTCGGTCTTACAGCTACCACCAACCACGGCGGCGCGGGGAAATGGACCCTCGCGTGCTCCCGGCGCTTTGCCGCCGGCGCCAAGGTTATCGTCATCGCGGACAATGATCGCCCAGGTCTTGGCCACGCCACGAACGTGGCCCGCAAGCTGCAGGATAGAGGGTGCGAAGTGCACAGCTTACGTCTGAACGGCCTACCTGAGAAAGGTGACGTTTCAGACTGGATCGGCCAAGGGGGAACCAAAGAGGAACTTCTCCAGCTTGTTCTATCTCAGCAAGCGCAGGAAGAGTTTCCCTTTACCGATCTGGGCAACGCGGAACGGTTCGCCCAGCGACATGCCGGACATCTCCGGTACTGCCGAGCGTGGCGGAAATGGCTGTTTTGGGACGGAACCCATTGGGAAAACGATAGTACCGGCGAAGCCGAGCGACAAGCCGCTGAAACCGTTCGGCATATTCTGGCTCTGGCCGCCGGTTTGCCGGATGAAAAACAGCAGCAGGCGATGGCGGGATTTGCCAGACGTTCGGAGTCCGCGTCCCGTCTCCACAGCCTGCTTTCACTGGCGGAAACGCAGCCGGAGCTGGTTGCGGCCGCCGATGATTTTGATAATGATCCATGGCTGTTCAATACTCGGAGCGGCATGATCGATTTGCAAAACGACAGAGTTTTTCCTTGCGATCCGAAGCGGTTGGTGACGAAGGTCGCCCCGGTTACTTACGATCCCACGGCGCTTTGTCCCATATGGAACGCTTTTCTGGCGCGAGTGCTGAGTGGCCGCGCAGACCTGATCCGCTATCTGCAAAAATCCGTGGGCTATTCACTGACTGGCGAAACAGGCGAACAATGTCTGTTTCTGCTCTACGGGCAGGGAGCCAACGGCAAAAGCACTTTTTTGTCTACTATTATGGGTATGCTCCACTCCTACGCCCGTCAGTTGCCGATGGATTCCCTGCTGGTAAAGCAAACCCACCAGATTCCCAATGATATCGCCGCCCTGCGGGGTGTTCGGTTCGTTTCCGCAGTGGAAGCCGACGACGGAGCGCGCATGGCTGAAAGTCTGATCAAGCAAATGACCGGGCAGGACAAAATCGCCGCCCGGTTTCTCCATGGGGAGTGGTTCGAGTTTACTCCCCACTTCAAACTGTGGCTCGCCACCAATCACAAGCCGGTCATCCGGGGCTGCGACGAAGCCATTTGGCGGCGCGTGCGCCTGATTCCCTTCACCGTCACTATTCCCGCTGCGGAGCGGGATCATCATCTGGCTGAGCAGTTGCAAGGCGAATGGCCGGGCATTCTGAATTGGGCGGTGGAAGGCTGCCGTCTATGGCGCGAGGAAGGACTGAATCCCCCGCAGGACGTGGTGGCTGCGACCGATGAGTATCGCGGCGAGATGGATATTTTGGGTGATTTTGTTGCGCAGCGGTGTGTGCTGAATCCTCTTGCATCTACGGTTGTCGCGGATTCGTATCGAGCTTATGAAGCTTGGTGCATCGATACTGCGGAGCGCCCCGTCACCAAGCGTACTTTCGTCAGCCGAATGCGCGAACGCGGTCTGCAGACACGCCACGGAAGCGGCAACATTCTAGTATGGGACGGCCTGGCGTTGCCTGAAAATACCGCTGATTCCGAGCTGATGCAGTCTTTAGGTAATGAGTTATCCACGGTAACGGAGTCTGACTTTTTCACTGATACCGCCATGGGTTGATTACCAAAGCCGAAGATAGAATGAAAATGCATGATTCGTTACCGCCATTACCTCGTTACCTAGTTTAAACCT
>DATMYT010000217.1:0-4349 GCA_035560855.1 Negativicutes bacterium
CTTCCAATACTTCGTAGCCGTCCTGCAAGCGGGCATACCCAATGATTTCCGCACCTTTGACGATATACTGTACATCCACATATTTGCGGTGAGCTTCAGCACGTCGTTTTTCTTTGGGCTCCGACGTATACTCATTTACCATTGCATACAATTTATCGCCATCAATTTCCTGCCGTCCGACCGGTAGTTTTGTAAGATCACGAGCTTGCAACCAAGCCATCGCCTTTTGAATCGCCGGTGCATAAAGATGTTTTTCTTCATCCCAATGTTCTAAGTGTCCAGCAATCATGATTTAGTCGCCTCCTTCATAAATCGATTTTGTTTATCATAGCAGATACGTTCGCTGCTTTTTTTCCGATTCCTGCACAATTTTTTTTATGTAGTCTCTCTCTTCTACAATCTTTCAAGCTCACTATGCCGAAAACAGGACACAATATGATCATTCACCATGCCGACGGCCTGCATGAATGCATAGCAAATAGTCGGCCCGACAAATGTAAACCCGCGTTTTTTTAAATCCTTGCTCATTTGCTCCGCCACCGGCGTCAACGCCGGAACGTCCGTCAGCGATAACCATGCATTTTGTATTGGCTTCCCCTCCACAAAACGCCAAAGATAGCTGTCGAAACTACCGAATTCTTCTTGCACCTGCAAAAATGCCTGTGCATTTTTCACAGCGCCCTCAAGCTTCCTCCGATTTCGAATGATGCCCGGTTGCTGCATCAACGCGGCAATCTCTGTTTCACCCCAACCTGATATCACCAATGGGTCAAAGTCCTTCATCACGTCCCGATAACAGGCTCTTTTCCTAAGAACGGTAATCCAGCTCAGTCCGGCCTGCGCTCCTTCCAACACAAGGAATTCAAACAATTTTTGATCCCCGTGTTCTGGAGCGCCCCACTCATGATCATGATACTTTTCATACTGCGCATCGCCAACGCACCAACCACAGCGCTTCACGCTCATTCTGTTTCACCCGCTTTTACCATCGCTGCTGCAATCGCAGCTCCTACAACCGGAGCCTCATCCACAACATAAAATGACAATTGCTCGGCGCTCCACCCGCCATATTTTGCCAAGGCTGTCTGAATTCCCGCTGGAAATCCGGGCATTTTTTCATACAAAGAGCCATTTATGCCAACAATGTGTCGTCGGTAGTGGTGCGGGTCCATCCGACGAAGAAACCCTGCATAAGATGCGGCAATCAAGGTAGCCGAACGATTGACAACCATTTCTGCAACGGCTTTGATGAAATTACGCTCCGACAAGCTTATCGAAACTTCCGACATTTTTTTCGCAAACCAATGGTTGATTCTATCCAGATCTTTTGTCTCATCCCCAACAAAAGTCGCTACATCGACACTGGAAAGTCCGTCAGCCTTTCGAAAAGCCGGGCATTCCTCTACAAACCGCATCCCGCATTCCCCGCGACTCGACCACAAAATCCGGCGCGTCAACTCCCCCAAATAGCGACCCGCCACCATCTTTTCCAGTCGCTGCCGCCCCGGATATTCGCTGTCAGCATCCAACTGTTCATCAAAAATACTCGAAGGCAGCCGATCAAAGCCGCCCGATTCAGCATTGTAGGCCATAACTTGGGCTCGATCACCATGGTGAGGACGAGCTTCGTAATAACAGGTATTGTGCCCGGTCCCGCACACAGAGCCTAAGTCTGCTTCCGACAGCGCATAGGCCGCCGCCAGTAACGTCGCCGTTGTATCGTTTAGCACCGCCACCGGGTGAACAGTCACTATCTGTTGACGCGCCAATGCGTCAGCCAGGAGGCCGTTAATATCCTGTCCCGCTAATCCCGCCACTTTGATTTCTTTCGTCCAACCAACAAAATTTGCCCGCCCCAACGAGTTCTGCTTACTGGCATACGAAAATGAATGACCCAGCAACTGTTCCGTTCCATTCGCAACCACAGCAACCTGACGTGCGATGAATTCAAAAAGTTCACCGACTTGGACGCAGGAATCTGTATAATCATAGCCCTCGTTTGCATTTTTCAGCGATACCTTATGCATTTTGTTGATAATAGGATTTAATCCGGCACCGCAAAGCTCCACTTCCGCCACGCGCACATTAGTGCCTCCAAAGTCGAGGGATAGGAATACACCGGTTTCATTCCCTTTAGGTCGACCCACAAAAGCCGGCAACATCTGCAGCGGTGAAGGCTGATCGCTTAATCCCGCGTCCATAGCTTCCGCAAAATCTTCAGTGATTTTGCGGAACTGCTCCGTTGACAAGGAAAAATCCTTCCACCCGTTCAGCAAAATTTTGGCCATCTTGCACTCTTCCGTCACAGCGTAACCTCCTTGTTGTCAAAGGCCGCCGGATCATGTTCGAATCCGACGGCCTTACTTTTCTTATTTTTTCAACATGTCCATAAAGTAACGATGCACTTGATCGTTATGTGTCAATTCTGGATGGAACGCCGTAACCAGACATCGGCCCTGACGCGCAATCACAATCTTGTCATTAACCCGGGCCAGCACCTGCACGTCCGGTCCTGCCGCTTCAACATACGGCGCACGAATAAAAACAGCCCGCAATGGCGAAAGGCCAAACTCGGGCACCTGCAAGTCCGCCTCAAAACTTTCCCGCTGGCGACCGAAGGCGTTGCGTCTCACTGTGATATCCATCAATCCAAGCCTCGGCTGATCACTGCCGACAATATCCTTCGCCAGCAGGATCATCCCTGCACAGGTCCCATAAATCCCCATTCCAACCGCATGACGTTCGCGGATTTTTTCCAACAAACCCCACCGAACCATCATCTTGCCGATGGTCGTGCTTTCTCCGCCTGGAATTATCAATCCGGCCAGATTATCGAGTTGCTCCGGGCTGCGAACTTCCACAACGTCTGCTCCGCATCGTTCCAACATGAGCCGATGCTCACGAAACGCGCCTTGTAGCGCTAATACGCCAAGTTTCATTTTTTCTCCTGCCACAAGAATTACCAGCCGCGTTCCTGCATCCGATCCTGCGGAGCAATATTAGCGATTTCAATTCCCGACATCGCTTCGCCAAGATTTTCCGATACTTCCGCCAGCTTTTTCGCATCTTTGAAGTATGTGGTAGCATCCACAATCGCCCGGGCCCGTTTAGCCGGATCCGCCGATTTGAATACGCCGGATCCGACAAAAATTCCGTCGCAGCCTAGTTGCATCATCAATGCTGCATCAGCAGGCGTTGCAATACCACCGGCGGCAAAGTTAACCACTGGCAGTTTTCCAAGCTTTTTGACTTCCCGTACGATTTCCAGCGGTGCGCCAATTTCTTTGGCGAAATTCGGCACTTCTTCGTCTGCCAGATGGGCTAGTAGACGGATTTCTGCATTGACCATGCGAATGTGTCGAACTGCTTCCACCACATTACCGGTCCCTGGTTCCCCCTTTGTGCGAATCATCGCCGCGCCTTCAGCAATACGCCGCAGCGCTTCGCCGAGATTGCGGGCGCCGCAAACAAACGGAACCTTGAACTGATGCTTGTCGATGTGATACTTATCGTCAGCGGGTGTCAGAACTTCGCTTTCATCGATATAGTCCACTCCAAGAGATTCCAGTATCTGTGCTTCAACAAAGTGACCAATACGGGATTTGGCCATGACCGGAATGGTCACCGCTTCCATGATCCGCTTCACGATAGTCGGGTCTGCCATGCGGGCTACCCCGCCGGCCGCACGAATATCCGCAGGAACCCTTTCTAACGCCATGACTGCGCAAGCGCCCGCCTCTTCCGCAATTTTTGCCTGTTCCGGCGTAGTCACATCCATGATGACGCCACCCTTGAGCATTTCTGCCAACCCGGCTTTTACCCGGTATGTTCCTTGTTCCATTTTATAACCCTCCTGTCTGTTGCAGGCTCAGTGCTGCAAATCGATTTATAAATTATATCATTTATTGACCAGCTTTGTCATGCAGTGCGTTGACAATGTTGCGGGCAAAAGGACCCAGATCATCTTCAGCATAAGCCCGCAACACGCCTGGTGCAACCTGTGACAAAGCGCCTCGCAACATCTCTGGGTCCTTTATCCCGGCCGCCCGCAGCACCGTTTCGATTGCAACCGATGCTTTGAGGGCTTCCTCCGTTGCCACGCTGTTGATCAATTTCACCTGATCCGCGTTCCCGACCAATACGGAACCGACGGTTGCAAAAATTTGCTGAGCGTGCCGAATCATGTCGTTATCCCCTGCATCAACCACGATCACGGGTTTTTCGCCACGGTTCATTTCGCCAGCATGGCCGATGAGCTTCACGTTCAAACATTGGACTTTTTCTGCGGCCATTCTTGCAAGCATTTCCCGAGAAATGTTCGTTGCCACGCTAAATACCTTCCAAGATTT
>DATMYT010000218.1:0-4392 GCA_035560855.1 Negativicutes bacterium
AGTAATTAATATGCTTATCTTATAAAGCGATTTTAGAGGCGTTGGCGAGTAATCGCCTAGCTTCCCCCACGATTTCCAGGATAATTTCCTCACAGGATTGGATTTTGTTTAACAGGCAAAGACTTTGCCCCACCTGTACAAACCCATTGACAAGGTCGCCGTCCACTGCCGCTATGCGGTTGGTTCCTGTGGCAAGCTCGTTGAGCTTGTCGGTGGGAACGCCGGAGGTTTCCATTTGCAGGAATTTTTCGGTGAAGCTGTTTTTTAGCCCGCGTACACCGGAATTACGTGAAAAGCCTGTGACTACACTGTCTGTGTCTGTGGCGCTGATGATTATTTCCTTGAATTTTGGATGGGCAGGACTTTCCTTGCTGATCAAAAAACGTGAGCCCATCTGTATGCCGGAAGCTCCCATCAAGAGCGCGGCAGCCATGCCGCGGCCATCGGCTATGCCGCCGGCGGCAATGACAGGGATTCGGATATGGGGAATGACATTACTCATGAGCGCCATCGTCGTCAGTGTGCCAATATGTCCGCCTGCCTCCATGCCTTCGATCACCAACGCGTCCGCGCCGGCTGCTTCCACCCGTTTGGCGAGTTTTACGCTGGGTACGACCGGAATGACTTTCATCCCGGCGTTATGAAAGCCGTCGATCCAGGGAAGGGGATTGCCGGCGCCCATCGCCACGAAGGCGACTTTTTCCTCACAGACCACCTCGGCAAGCTCTTTCACATTGGGGGCTTGCAGGACGATATTGATACCAAAAGGTTTATCGGTCATGGTTTTGGCTTTGCGGATTTCGGCACGCGCCCATTCGGCGCTGCGCCCACCAAAGCCGATAATACCAACACCGCCCGCGTTGGAAACGGCTGTTGCCAGTCTGGCATCTGAAGACCAGGCCATACCGCCCTGAATGATCGGGTATTTGATTCCCAACAATTCGGTGAATTTGTTGCTCATCCGCTTCAACTCCTTCTATTTCCCGGTAAATTGGGCTGGGCGTTTTTCCAGAAAAGCGTTGATGCCCTCCAGATGATCTTCGGTGCTGAAAGCAAAGCTTTGCGCCAGACGTTCCATCACCAAGCCGCTGTCAAGATCGCTTTCAGCACCCCTGTTGATGATCAGCTTGGCAGTACGCGTGATGATCGGACTCTTGGCCGCAATGTCGTGCGCCATCTTCAGCGTTTGGGTCAGGAGCTCACTTTTGGGCACTACCTGGTTAACCAGACCGATCTTCTCCGCTTCCTGAGCCGAGATGATTTTGCCGGTAAAAATCAGTTCTTTGGCTTTCCCCAGTCCTACCAGTCTGGACAGCCGCTGGGAGCCGCCATAGCCTGGCAAAATACCGACATTGGTTTCTGTCTGGCCGAATTTCGCATCATCGCTGGCAATCCGGATATCGCAGGCCATGGCCAGCTCCAGGCCGCCGCCCAGCGCAAATCCGTTAATCATGGCAATGGTCGGCTTGCTGAGCGCCTCAACGTTCTTAACGAATTTAGGAATCTCACCGCAGAAGGTTTCTACGGCGCTGCGGGTTTTCAGCATATTGAGATCAGCGCCGGCAACAAACGCTTTATCACCGGCTCCGGTCACGATGATGACCCGTGTATCCGGATCATTATCGAGTGACTGAAAGGCAGCGTGCAATTGCTGCCAAGTCTCATTGTTGAGCGCGTTGCGGACTTCCGGCCGATTGATGGTGATGATGCCGACAGCTCCATTGTCCCCGTTTTTTTCTACTAAAATAACATTTTCCGACATATGCACCCTCCTCGTTTGAGCGTTTTCTTTTTTTGGGTTTTCAAGCAATCGGATGAGGCAGAAAACTATTTGGCTGTTACAAGGTATAGAATATCGGCATCAGTATGCAAAGCAATGCCGTCAATACCACGAGAATGGGCAGACCGACCTTGACATAGTCCTTATACCGGTAGCCCACCGGCAGTGTCTGGGTAACGCAGGGCGTGCCAACAGGCGTGGAAATGGCCGCGCCGGATGCGATGATGATCCCGATGGTGAAGACAACGGGTGATACGTTGAGGGCAGCCGTTATGGGCAGGAAGATCGGCGTCAACATGGCAGCCACGGCCGTGTTACTCATATACTGGGTCAGCGCCACACCGATAACGATAGCCGTAACCAGCAGCACATACGGAGAAGCCGCCGCCCCGCCGAAGAATTTCAGGACAACTTCGGCAATGACCTTGCCGCCGCCGCTGACATCAAGGCCCGTGGCAAAACCCTGCGCTGCGCCGAGGATGACCAGCGTGTTCACGTCCAGATTTTTCATCGACCGCTTGAAATCAATGGTTTTTGTCACCATCAGGACGGTAGCCCCGGTCAAGGCGATAATGCCGACATTCCAGACATTGAAGATATAGCCGGCGAGGCACAGAAGCATTACACCGCTGGACATCCACATCCGCCAGGTAAACTTCGTGTCATGATCCATCTCAACTTCGCTGGCTCCGGGCATGACTGGTTCGGGAAAATCAAAGGTTTTTCGGGCAATATCCAAACCGATGGTAGCGCAGTAAATCGAAAAGACAAGACTTAGAACTAAGCTTATCGGCGCCATTTCCAAAAAGCCGATCGGCCGCGACCCGAACTTAACCAGTATGCCTTGAGCGACAAGCTGTGTTGTCGAGCCGACCATGCTGATGCTGGCGGCGAATGTTGCCGCCATACCGGCCATGAGGATGATATGTTTAGATGCGATTTTACCATTAGAACGGCTGGCCACCGCCGCAATGATGGGCATAAACATGGCGATTACAGCCGAGTTGCTTAAAAAGCCGGTTATTATACAGGCCAAGGCTATGATCACAAAAGTAAACACCCGCTCATTGGAGGCCAGCCTGCTCTGAGCGATTTTGATGCCGACGACCCGCGCCACGCCGGTTTCAAACAGCGCATCGCCGACGATCATCATACCGGCAACCATCATGGTAACCGTAGCAGCAAAGCCGGCAGGCACTGCCGACAAAGGCATTACGCCAAAAATGCCCATTGCCAATGCCGCCGCCATGGCGGTAACCGCTAGGGGAATCCGGTCCAGGACGAAGGATATAATCGTGAGGCCCATAATAATAATCGCTATCGTACTTTTGTCCATGCTAATTTCCCTCCCTGCATTCTATTAAATAGTTGACACTGCCAAAACAGGGCGGAAATTCGCCAAAGCATCCATCAATCGCAATGCAGGCGCTATTTTTGCCCCAGAGTTCCAGCCATTTCCTTACTACAATTTCACAATGCCTCAAAGGCCATGGCCATCCCCAGTCCTCCGGCTATGCAGATCGATGCCATCCCATACCGAACTTTGCGGCGGCGCATCTCATGAATCAGTGTCGTGGAAATTCGCGCACCCGAGCATCCCAAGGGATGCCCTAAAGCGATGGCGCCACCGTTGACATTGATAAGGGCCGGGTCTATGCCTAATTCTCTAACACACGCGACGGCCTGGGCCGCAAAAGCCTCGTTGATTTCAAATAACCCAAAAGAATTAAACTCCAACCCTTGCGATTTCAGCGCCAGCAACAGCTTGCGAGTTGCAGCCACCGGCCCGATTCCCATGATTCGGGGATCCACTCCCGCTGCTGCTGCCGCAATAATCTTCGCAATCGGTTTTACGCCCAGTTGCTCTGCTTTGCCCCGTTCCATCAGGACCAACGCGGAAGCCCCGTCATTTCTACCGGAAGCATTGCCAGCCGTTACTGTTCCATTGGCAAAAATCGGTTTTAGTTTCGCCAGTTGCTCAATATTGGTATTGCGCTTGGGATATTCATCTGTATCAAAAACAATCGGATCTTTTTTCTTTTGTGGAATCACCACCGGCACAATTTCATCCTTGAACCGCCCCGCATCGATAGCTGCTACAGCTTTTTGCTGGCTTGACAAGGCAAATTCATCTTGATCTTCGCGTGAAACATTGAACTGATTCGCAACATTATCAGCCGTCTGAATCATGTTGAAAACGCCATAAATATCTTTGGGCTGAGACTTGGGTTGGCTTTCCGTATTGGGGTCGATAAACTGGGTCGTCCCATTTCCCACACCAAACCGGGCGTTGCGAATATAGAAAGGGGCTGTGCTCATGCTCTCCGTTCCGCCGACCAGCACCGTATCGGAATATCCGCATTGAATTTGCTGCAGACCGTTGAGCATCGCCTGCATTCCTGATGCACATTGCCGATGCACGGTATATCCCGGAACCGCTTCCGGAATTTTCAGCATTAACGAAGAAACACGGGCAATGTTAGGAGCATCAGTCGATTGCTTAGCTTGTCCGGCGATGACTTCATCAATCACATCTTTTTCGATCCCCGCCCGGTCAATGGCTCCCTGCATGGCCACAGCCAGCAGATCTTCCGGTTGAATATTCTTTAGAG
>DATMYT010000219.1:0-4293 GCA_035560855.1 Negativicutes bacterium
ATCCAGATAACTGTCCAGATAATTCATCCAATCCGCAGGGCGGTTCATGACCATATGTCCGTTTTCTACATAGCGGGTCAATACCAGTTTACATTGCCCCCCTGCTTTGACAAAACTATCTTTTACCGCATACACATCGACTGATTTCAAGAATTGGTCGCCGCTCGAATACAACCAGAGAGAAGGGATCTTCGCCGTTTTGGCAAACTGGGCAAAAGCGCTGTTGATGCCCGCCTGATCGTTCACATTCACCGGAAACCCCGCAAAATTTACGTACCCGATCACGCCCTCCAGATTCTGACTGGCCGCAGCCATGGTGGAAAGTCCTCCTACCGACAGACCGCCTACGACAACTTTCGCCGGGTCCACATAGGGAAACTGACGAATTGCTTTCACGGCAACGTCAATAGATTTTGCACCTTCCATGCCTAGCTTGTAAGCGGTCGACTGCGTCGCTCCGCCTTCGAAATCCGGGCCAGTCGAAGTCCCATAGCCGCTCCGGGCCACATACACAACAACAAACCCCTTTTCCGCCAACGCGGTGCAGGTCTGCGAAGCCGCCTGGCTTTCCTTCGGATTCCGCGTCGGTGAAGAGCCCCGACGGCCGTGCGTCAACATAATCGTAGGCAACGGAGTCGCCACGTCCACCGGACGATAGATCGTTGCATCCAATTCGACGTTCTGCCCATCAATGACTCCCGTCAACCTTGCGTTTTCGACTTTGAGCGGCATGGCTTGCGTCCCTGCCAGCGGCGACGCCACGCATCCTACACTTAAAACCGCCACCAACAGCGCTACCATCCATACAATCCTGCCCCGGTGAAGCTTACCCATTTTAATTTTGAATCCCTTCTTTCATTTTTCCTTTATTATAAGATTTTCCCCCAACAAGCACGCTTCTAGAGGATCTTCGCAATCCGATCGATTCGGTTGGTCCAAATCCCGCCTGTATAATGCGGCGGCAATCGTTTTAAGTCTTCCGGCGTATCAAAACCGGCAGAAAATCGGCCATCTCCGGCAACCAAAATGACACGAGTATCCACAGCATCCATTCGGTTCAAAAATCGATCCGGCCAGCCCCACAACCATGCAGCGTACTTTTCGGGAACATGCCATTGAGTATTTCGACAAGAAGCAGGTACATATCCTGTCCAGCCAACAGCCAGATAAGAAAACAACCCCGTCAGCAGCGTTTTTTTCGACATTACCCGAAGATCAGGCAGTTTTGCCTGCAGCACCGCAATCGGTCGTTCTCCGCCGTATACGGCCAATTTATCCCGCTGCTTCGCCGGAATTGTGGATAAATACTGCGCCAAGTGTTCTCCTTCCCTCGGATCATTGCTTTTGATATGAAGCAGCAATGACCGATCAGGAAAATGTTCTATTACCTCGTTCAACGACGGCATCAACCCGATACCCTTGTCACGAAACGGGAATGTCTGCCCACCATCAGCGGTATAGCCGTATCCCACATCAAGCCGTCGCAGTTCTTGCATTATATAGTTTCGAACAGCTCCCACGCCGTTGGTTCGGTAATGAAGTTCAGCATCGTGAAAAACGGCGAATTGTCCATCTCTTGTCAGCTGGATATCCAGTTCGACAATATCGGCTCCCGCCTGAAATGCAGCGTCCATTGAAGCAATTGTGTTTTCCAGGAAAGGATGCTCCGGTGAATAAATGCGCTTGGATGTATCTGTATCATTCGTTATCCCTTCCATTCCGAATGTCTGGGCCAAACCGCGATGCGCCAACAGCAGCGGTTTTCCCTGCCGCGTTTCGACAAAAAGATTACTATTATTGAAATAGGCAAAAACAATCAGGAGCACTAACCCCAGCCACACTTTTCGTTTCATAGCAACCCCATGTCCTTGGCAATCGCCCGCGTAATTTCGCGTGCCTTAACCCCGCTCGCTTCATCTTCGCCTTCCACATTCGTCGCGAACACATACACTTTCCCCTGTGTTTCAATATAGCCTACGAACCAGCCAAAAATCCATTTCCCATCCTGGTATCCGGAGCCGGTTTTCCCCATGAACTTGATGCCGTTTTCATCTAGCAGCGTAATGTTTTTCAGCACAATTGCCCGTGACTCCGCCGAAAAAGGCAACTGTCCCGCATACAACCGGTTCAGCAAATCAACCTGTTCCATGGCTGAAATCTTCAGGGAAGACCGTAGCCAAAACCGCGTCAAGCCGCCGGAAATATCCCGGTTGCCGTAGCCGATCCGGTCCAGATAGAGCTGCATCCGATCCGCCCCAATCTGCGTCGCAAGCGCCTGGAAATACCACACCACCGATTCCCGCGTGGCCGAAGAAAGCGTGTGATCCCGATTCCATCCCGCAATGTCATGGCGAGTTCCATCCCACGGCAAGCGAGTCAAGGCATCGTCCCGATCAAGTACCCCTGTCTCCAGCCCAATCAAAGAATTAAAAATCTTAAAACTTGAGCAGGGCGACAATCGTTTGTTGCTCTGCTCTTCGTTATAAATCCTATACGTATCCGTAGCCGGTTCGTACAAAACAAAGGTGCCGGTCAAATCGCCAAAGTACCGGCTTAAATCCGCCCGAACCACCGTCTGTGCCGCTGCGCCCGTCGTGCTCGCACACTGAATTGCTCCCATGATCAGAAACATCACCAGAAACTTTTTCATTTTTTTCACTCCTCCTGTTTTGCTACAGCCCTATTATAGAAAAACGGAGGCGGGAAAAAAATTGCGGCTTCCTTACAGCTTCATTACAAAAATGATTCTTCCAATATACAGCCCTGTCCGCGGCGAGTCACCAGGCATTTGCCGTACGCGCCGAGTTTGTGGCGCAAGCGATGCAGCAATACATTCATCTCGTCCATGCCGACATCCGGCATAGCACTTTCGGTTAGACTACGTTCGGACCAGACTTCGGCACAAATTTTCTCATAGGGAACCAACTCATTGCGATGACGATACAGCAATTCCAGCAAACGCCATTCTTTAACCGCCAAAGGAATCTCTTTTTCGTGAATACGCAACACTCGTTTGGACACGTCCACAACAAACGAAGAAAGTGGAGAGTCGCCAAAATCCATGGTACTATCCAAGTCGGAAAAAACTAAAAATCGCAGCCGAATTACCCCATCAGCCAGATCAATCGCATCACTATCCGTCAAAGCGAAACGACTAAACGGAGCGAGCAGACTGCCGTTCAATAGCGTCCCATGCTTACTGCCCAGCTCTGTAATCACATAGGTGTTATTCTGCCGTTCGATGCAGCAATGTTGGCGGGAAATCAGCAGACTTTCGAACCCGATATCCGGCTGAAATGATGCAGTCGCCCGGCCAATAATGGTTTTTTCATTAGCAAGTTCAAAAAAAGTCCCCAGAATAGAGGGGCTCCCCTTTTCCACAACCAGCCGGGCACCTTCTCCGCTCCCGTAACTCAGTTCTGTCGCACTATCCAATCAATGCGCCCTCCTTTGGTCAGCCCAGTCCCCTATTTTCTCTTCTACTCATTCGCCGACAGTTGCCGCATTCCTGCCCCGGCGAAAAAATCACAAAGGCCGCGTTGAAATTTACATTTCAACGCGGCCTGATAGTATCTCCCAAAATTATCTATTTTCTTGCCGTTTGGCATTTTGCGCCGATTTTAGATCCTCATTGCGCCCTGCGCGCAATACGGCGCTTGCCCCGCTGTGGCCGACCATCTCTTGCGCTTTGCGTGCGGTATCCATAGCCTTCAGCAAGTCGACACCCGTGCCGATGCCCATTTCGTGCAGCATATGGACAACATCTTCCGTCGCAATATTTCCTGCAGCGCCTGGAATATACGGACAACCGCCCAACCCGGCGAACGCACCGTCAAAAGTCACGACCCCCGCCTGCAGGCCGGCAATGATGTTTGCCATAGCCATGTCGCGGGTATTGTGAAAATGCAGCACCCAGCGCACTTGCGGGAAAGTCGCGACCATATGGCTGCAAACTTCATAGACTTGGCGGGAATTCCCCATCCCCGTCGCATCAGACAAAGACAATTCCGTAATGCCAAGCTTCAGGAATTCGCGCACAATTTTTTCGATTTGCGCCACCGGAATCCGCCCTTCAAACGCACAGCCCCAGGCGGATGAAAGCGCACCGGATATCGTCATATTGTTTTTGGCGGCATACTCGACACAATCGGCAAACCCGGCCATCATTTCCAGCGGCCGTTTGTTGAAGTTAACCAGGCAGTGCGTTTCGCTAACCGACACTGTCAATTTCGCCTTGGATAACCCGGCGTCGTGAGCCCGTTCAAGGCCTTTCAGGTTCGGCACAAGCGCCCG
>DATMYT010000220.1:0-2098 GCA_035560855.1 Negativicutes bacterium
GCCTTAAAGACCTGAAACAAGGCAACCACCGTCGCCACTACCAAAATATCCAATCCCAGGATCAGCCTCAAGTCCGATCTGGAGACCGCCAGGATATTTCCGAAAAGATAAGAGGCCATATCTGGAGGATACCCAGGCGTCATGGCGATGAACACCACTCCCAGCGCCATGCCAAGGGACCAGAACATTCCAATCAACAAATCGGAATCAGTCATGGCTTTTCGTTTCAAAGCCGCCACTGAAACAGAGGCGAGAACGGAAACGCCGAGAGCGGTCAGCATTGGTTCTACCTTTAAAAAATAGCCCAGGCCGATTCCGCCAAAAGCTGCATGAGCGATTCCCCCGCTCATCATCACCAGTTTCTTCTCCATGATGTACGTACCAACTATTCCACAGACAACACTGGCCAAGATAGCCGCCATGATGGCATTTTGCAAAAAATTATATTTCAGAATCGCGTCCATCATAAAGCGCCTCCCTGATCCTCATGCCCACGTAGCACGCGGTGCGGCACTCCATGGGCGATGAGATCCACCGGACACCCGTACACCTTTTCCACCAAACCGGCTTCCAACTCCGTCCGGCCGTGGTAAAACAATTGCTGGTTCAGACAGGCAATCTTGTCGATGTTCGATGAAACAGCGCTCAGATCATGCGTTACGATCAAAATGGTCATTTCCTTGTTTAATTCCTTGAGGATCTCATAAATGCGGGTTTTGGAAGCTGAATCAACGCTCGCAGTCGGTTCATCCAAAATCAGAATGCGTGGTTCCACTGCCAACGCCCGGGCAATCAACACCCTCTGCAGTTGACCGCCGGATAGTTGTCCGATCTGACGTTGCTTGAGGTCCGCAATCTCCAGTCGTCCAAGGAGGGATTCGACCAGCGCACGATCTTTGGCATCATACCGAACAAACCAGGGACTACGCCCTGCCAGCCGGCCCATCAATACCACTTCTTCCACACAGATGGGAAAACGACGGTCAAAGCGGGAAAACTGAGGCACGTAACCGATGTTCCGTCGCGCTTTGTCTCCACTTTGTCCGAATATCCTGACTGTGCCCGACTGTGGCTGTACCAGCCCAAGAATTGCTTTTAACAAAGTAGTCTTGCCCCCGCCATTAGGGCCGATAATTCCGAGGAACTCGTGTTCCGCAACATTCAGGCTGATATTTTCCAGTGCGCAATCTTCCCCATAGAAGACACTCAGATTGGTGATCTCCAATGCAGGGCTTATACTACTTCCTTCCATTTTTCACTTCAGTCCTTCGGAAAATGATCGAGCCATCCGTTGGAGGTTATCAACATAATCGGGCGCCATCGGAGACACTTTTTCCGCTCTGCCGCCCAGTTCGTCGGCAAAAGTCCGGGACTGCCGACCATCAATATCTTCCTGATAGAAGATGATCTTAATCCCTTTTTCACGAGCCATATCAATGACTTCGCGCATTCGTCGGGGATCGGCCTCTTTTCCCTCTTCCTCCAGCGCTACCATCGTCAGATTGTAGTCATCGGCAAAATAACCAAAAGCCGGATGATACACAATGAAAGTCATGTTGGTCATGTTTTTGAGCGAGGCTTGAATCTCGCGATCCACCGCTTCAATCTTGTCAATATACCGTTTGGCATTGGCCTCATAAGTTCCGGCATTGGCGGGATCAAGAGCGCTCAGTTCCCTGGCGGTCACTTTCACCATAACAACTGCTCGCTTAGGTGAAAGCCAAATGTGGGGATCTTGATCATCTGGAGCAAAATATCTTGGAGTATAACTTTTCGCCACTTCATTCTGCACGTCAATAATTTTCATTTTTTTATTCATGTCTGCGACTTTAGGCAACAAATTGGCTCTCTCTGGAGGCAGCCCCAAGGCCAGATACAGATTAGCACTACCTATTTTCTCCATATCCTGCGGTGGCGGTGAATAAGTTTCGTGATTGGCGCCAGGTGGCAAAACCGTCACTACATCCACCAGATCTCCCGCCACTTCCCGCACAAAAGCGGCCTGTGGCGCAACAGTCACAACCACCATCGGCTTGGATTCTTTGCCGGCCAGAAAAGGAACTCGCGTTGTCATAAATATCGCAACGATCAACACGAC
>DATMYT010000221.1:0-2387 GCA_035560855.1 Negativicutes bacterium
ATTTTTTGCTGTATCAATATCGAACCAGAAACGGACGCCTGACTCCGAATTTTCTACGCCATAACGATTGTTATGCAGCTCTTGGATAGCGCGGACGATGGACAGTCCAAGGCCATGTCCTCCCAATTCGCGTGTTCGTGCCTTATCGACTTTGTAGAAACTAGTCCAAATTTTTCCCAGGCTTTCTTCGGGTATGGAATGACCCGAATTAAATACAGAGACCCTCACATGCCCAGGATCGTCGGCGGGGCCAACGGATAAAATGATTTTTTTTGCTTCGTCGGTATGATCAATGGCATTGTTCAGGTAGTTGGACAGGATCTGTTCAACGCGCATCAGGTCCCCATGGACAATTGTCTCTACTGGACTGTGGAGGTCCAAAGAAATTGATTTCTCCAACAAGAGTGGCTGATATTTCTGGATCAATTCGTCCAGCAATGCTGACAAATTGAATGTTTCTTGATTGAGCTGGAAAAATCCCGACTCGATCTGGGATAAATTAAGCAAATCGTGCACCAAACGGTCCATCTTTTCTGCTTCATCCATGATGACGGTGCAGTAGTAATCTTTACCTTGCTGATCTTGCGCCACGTTTTCTTTTAGGCCTTCGGCGTAGCCAAGAATGAGGGAAAGCGGAGTCTTGAGTTCATGCGATACACTGGAAATGAAATCCTTGCGCATTTTATCCAGTTTGCGTTCTTTTTCTACATCCGCCAGTAATTGGCGGTTTTTTTGATGAAGTTCGGAAATGGTTGAATCCAACTGGTCGGATAGATTATTGATGTTTTGCCCAAGTTCGCCGATCTCATCGCTACGATCAATGGAGGCTTTCTGCGAAAAATCCAGCAAGGCCATGCTTTGAGCGATGCGGTTAAGATTGGTAATTGGACGAGTAAAGCTCTTGGCAAAAAAGAAAGCCCAGCTACATCCGGCCAAAATGAAAAGGAACCCGGTAATAAGCAAAAATTTGGCTGCAACAGCCGCACTCTCCGAAATCGGTGCTAATGGCTGTCGCATATGTAAAGTGTCCCCGTTATTCAAGCGTCGATCAATGACCATAAAATCGATTTTGATATCTGAATCACTTTGCATTTCCAAGGTGGTGTGGTCATCGATCATTTTCCTGCTTCTGGTGATATGAGGCGGTGGCGGCGGGAATTGGAAGGACGGAGGGCCGTTTCCCGGCGTAGTTTGGTGAATGAAGGGACCAAACGACGTATATTTCATTTGTCCATTACGATCAGCAATTACAATTCCGGCACCCAAGGCATTGGCTACGCGTTTCAGTTCAGTTGCGATATCAGAGGGATTGCCTCGGTATAAGTTGTCGATGGAAGTACTGGTGGCAATTAGGGTATCTTCCTTCTGCCACATATAAAACCTTTCCAGTCCGAGCTGGGTCAAGATCAGGGACATCAGTACAAAAAACAACAAGAGGGCGCTGAGGGAGATGAAAAGCCGCATTCGAAGCGATATTTTCATTTTTCTGCCTCAAAACGATAGCCATAACCTCGAATGGTTTGTACTAGTGCATTTTTCTCGCCCAACTTGGTTCTCAGTCTATTGATGTGAGTATCTACGGTTCGAAGATCGCCAAAGTAATCATAATTCCAGACTTGGTTTAAAATTTGCTGACGACTGAGTGCTTTCCCCTTATTTTCAACTAAAAAAGCAAGTAGCTCATACTCCTTGGGGCTTAAATCCAAGGGCTGCGAGTCGATGGAAACTTGGCGGGATGCGGTGTCGATATTCAGTCCGTTGCTGACGATCGCAGGATCGTTTTCCAGGCGTCGGAACAGGGCGTTGACCCTTGCTGTCAAAATCTTGGGACTGAATGGCTTGGTTACGTATTCATCCGCTCCCAATTCGAAGGCGAAAAGTTGATCGACTTCCTCCCCCTTGGCAGTGAGCATGATTATTGGAATGGAGCTTGTTTTTCGAATTTCCCGACATACGCTGAGGCCATCTTGTTCAGGCATCATGACATCAAGGATGACTAGGTCAATTCTTTCTTTTTCAAGAAGTTCCAAAGCAGCTCGTCCGTTGTCTGCTTCCAATACAACGTATCCATCGCGCAGCAAAAAATCCGCGACTAATTTGCGAATACGTAGCTCGTCATCAGCAATTAATATTGTTCGATTTTGCATTATTGCCCTCCCCATTTGCAGAACATTAACTCCGTCTTTAGAATAAAGAGCTTTTGAGGTGAAGTCAATCCATAATAGGGCTTGATGGCGTCAAAATGGAAAATTTCATCCTATGTATAAAAAACTGTAACACACCTGTAACAATTCAAAGGCATACTTAAGATATAAGAGCAGGTGGTTTGCCCCAAAACAGAGAATAATTTTTATAGATAGCAATGAGAAGTGAGGTTTTGAAATGCG
>DATMYT010000222.1:0-2830 GCA_035560855.1 Negativicutes bacterium
GTAAAGGCCACTTTATAAGGCCGGGCAGTGACTAGCGCGTCATAAACATCGGCCAGCATCATGATGCGTGCGCCGATAGGAATTTCGTTTCGTGCCAATCCCTTCAGATAGCCTGTCCCATCCCACTTTTCATGATGAAACTCCACGACTTCCTGTGCCGCCGTCAAAAGATAGTTGCCCTCATGCCCTTCCTCTATTCGCCGAATGGCTTCCGCACCGTATCGTACGTGATTTTTCATTTCCGCGAACTCCTTGTTGGTCAACGTTCCCGGTTTGAACAAAATCGTATCGGAAATGCCGACCTTACCGATATCGTGCAGTGGCGCCGCTTGCGCCAGCAAATCGGCTGTGGCCTGAGTCATCACTCCTTTTTCCGTCAATCGATTCGCCAGAAATTGGACATATTCGCGTGTTCTCTGAATATGGAATCCGGTTGCAGGGTCACGATACTCAGCGACAATCGCCATTCCTTTGATGGTCGAATCTTGCATCACTTGCAACGCGCGAACCTTATCGTCGATGATCGTGTTGAGATTATCCCGATAATATTTCAGAGCGAGGTGATTGTTGATTCTGGCCTTAACCAATGCCGGATTAAACGGCTTCACGATATAGTCAACGGCTCCGAGTGACAAGCCCATACCCTCGTCATCGGCGTCCGACAACGAGGTAAGAAAGATAATGGGTATATCACTAGTCAGTTGATCGTCCTTCAAACGCCTACACACTTCATACCCATTCATGCCAGGCATCATAATGTCAAGCAAAATCAAATCCGGTTTTACCTTTGCGGTGGCTTTCAGCGCGCCGGCGCCATCCGTAGCTACGCTGACGTCGAAGTCGATGCCAAGCGTTTCAACCAAAATATCCAGATTAATAATCGCATCATCCACGATAAGAATTTTCCCTTTTGGATCACTCATGTCGGCACGCTCCTTTGCGGCGTTTCATTACGCAGAATTTTTCTCTGAAGCCCGAAACGCCTCTAGTGCTATCCCTGCAGCCTCAAATTCATACATCTCCACTTGTCGCGATATAACAGTCAGCTGGTCTTGTTGTGACGGCTGCCAAGGCATCGTTTTCAATTTCATCAGGACCTCTTTACAGGGCCGCGGCTCTCGTTGCCGCAATTGCCGATCCAATTCTTCCAACATCTTATCCACCGACTCCTTCGACTTCACCGGCGGCTCCTCCGTTTTTTTGTCTTCATGCGCTTTGAGTTCACTATCCAAAGCGATGCGCTGTAAAACGGCTTTTTCCAGTACCGCAAACGTTTCACGAAAATCAAGGAGTTCAGCCTCAACGTCAAGCCGTTTTTGCGTCAAAACATGTTCCAGTCGGGCAGCACTCGCGGCAATTGCTGTCGCCGACAGATTGCTCGCAACTCCTTTTACGGCATGGGCAATCTGTCGTGCCGCTTCAGAATCGCCCAACTCTATCAGTTTTTTCATTTTGTCGATCTCAGAGGCATACTCCGCAACAAATTTGCGCAGCAATTGCACATACAAAACGCCATTCCCACCAAGACGTTTCACGCCTGCCACCTCATCGACGCCGTCCATAGTCACCCACTGCGCACCGGCTTCGCTCCCTTTTTCTTGTTCGCCACCTTCCACCACCGCCCTGGCCGACTCATTTTCAGACAAGCATTTTTCGACCATCGCATAGAGATAGACAGGATCTATCGGTTTTGCTATATGTCCGTTCATACCGGCTTTGCGGCTTTTTTCCAGGTCGCCGGCCATGGCGTTGGCCGTCATTGCCAGGATCGGCAGCGTGTCCATGCCGGGCCGATCCAAAAGTCTGATTTTACGGGTAGCGCTCAAGCCGTCCATTACCGGCATCTGAATATCCATCAGTATCAAATCGAAGACTTGTCCGCCTTCCATCACGTCAACAGCAACCTGCCCGTTTTCTGCAATACTGACCTTAGCACCGACTTTTTCCAGCAGTTCCGCCGCAACCTGTCGGTTGATTTCATGATCTTCCACTAATAAAATGCGCGCCCCGAAAATCTTACCCGGCATCGAAAGATTAGTTTCGCTGGTCCCCTTGCTATCGACCGCCGAAATTACGTTTCCACAGCAGCCGACGATTCCGTCCAGCAGAGTCGATGGCGACAGCGGTTTGATTAACGTACCGTCAAAAAAACTGGAATCAACATGTTCGAAAGCGCTCTCCACATCCGTCAACGTTCCCATAAGCAATACATGCGCAACTGGAGCATGGTTTTGCCGAATCTTTCGCACGGTCTCCAAGCCATCCATCTGCGGCATGTCTTTATCAATCAATGCAATATCAATGTTTTTTCCATCTCGCTTCATTTCATCGAGCAGCAAAAGCGCCGCTTCGCCAGACAAAGCTGAATGCACTTGAAAACCCATATTACTTAGAGTCTTGTTTAACATACGAAGGCTCTTTGCGTTATCTTCCACCGCCAGGATAGTCAATCCCTGCACGGCTGCGGGAATGTTTGTTGGTTTAATGTTGGACATCGAATCCGGCAAGATTCCAAAGGGTAGCCGAACCCGAAACGTGCTTCCTTCCCCCATCTGGCTGGTTACATCGATCGTTCCGCCCATCAACGCCGTTAGCTGTCGACAAATAGATAAGCCCAGTCCCGTGCCGCCATATTTTCGCGTGGTGGTAGCATCCGCCTGCACAAATGCATCAAAAATTGCCGCCTGCTGTTCCTGCGTCATTCCTACACCGGTATCCACTACGACAAACTCTATCTCGACAGACCCTTCCCCCTGTTCGAGAACTGTGACCGAAATTTGCACTTCGCCATGTTCCGTAAATTTCAGCGCATTATTAATTAAATTATTCA
>DATMYT010000223.1:0-3396 GCA_035560855.1 Negativicutes bacterium
AGACAGGGTAAAACTACTACCGCATTGAGCATACTCAAACTGCTTCCGAATCGGGTGGGGAAAATAACCAGCGGCAGTATTTCTTTGGATGGAATTAATCTTACCGACGCTACCGAAGACGATATGAGAGCTATCCGCGGCAACCTGGTTTCCATGATTTTTCAAGATCCCATGACCAGCCTGAACCCGGTTATTCCCGTGGGAGAACAGATTGCCGAAGTTCTGGATTTACACAAAAAATATTCTTCCCAGGAGGCCCGAGACAAGCGAGTCGATGAAATTCTTTCTCTTGTAGGATTGCTCCCTGAAAGCAAAAATGACTATCCGCATCAATTCTCGGGCGGAATGAAGCAACGCATCGTGATTGCGATCGCTTTGGCTTGCGAGCCCAAGTTGTTGTTGGCTGATGAGCCTACAACGGCGCTGGATGTTACCATTCAAGCCCAGGTGCTGGAACTGATGCGCGAGATGAAGAAAAAGTTTGATACATCAATGGTTCTTATCACGCATGATCTGGGTGTAGTGGCACAAATCTGCGATTCCGTCGCCATAATGTACGCGGGAGAAATTATCGAGCAAGGAACTGTTGATCAGATTTTTGAAAGTGAACATCATCATCCTTACACAGTGGGGCTGTTTGGTTCACTCCCTGATTTGACTCGAAAAACAGACAGGCTTACACCGATAGAAGGCTTGATGCCTGACCCATCCGACTTACCGACTGGCTGTAAATTTCACACTCGCTGCCCGCAATGTGCTGAGAAATGTAAAAACACAAAGCCTCCTCTCTATTCTATAGAAGGTCAGTTGCTGCGTTGTCATTCGTTCGAAAACTTGGCGGAGGGGAATGTGGCAGAATGAGTGACTATTTGATCGAGACTCGAAACTTGAAGAAATATTTTTCTACGCCGCGTGGGTTGCTGTATGCCGTTGATGGGATTAATCTTGGTTTGCAAAAGGGACGTACCCTAGGTGTTGTGGGTGAATCGGGCTGCGGCAAGTCTACATTAGGCCGCGTGGTGCTCAGGTTGCTGGAGGCGACCAGCGGAGAAGTCCTTTATAATGGCGAAAATATTTTGACGTATTCTGAATCGCAGATGGATAAGCTGCGCCTGAAGATGCAGATTATTTTCCAGGATCCCTACGCTTCTCTGAATCCGCGTTTGACGGTAAGCGAAATTATCGCTGAGCCGATTAAAGTATGTAAGACGATAACCGACAAAACCAAGCTGGATGCAAAAGTCAGCGAGTTGATGGATACGGTGAGCTTGGCGGATCGCTTTATGAATTCTTATCCCCATGAGTTGGACGGAGGACGCCGTCAACGGATAGGAATTGCTCGCGCTCTAGCCCTTGACCCCGAATTTATAGTATGCGACGAACCTGTATCCGCTCTTGATGTATCGATTCAGGCGCAAATATTGAATCTGTTGATGGACTTGCAGCAAGAACGTGGGTTGACGTATATGTTTGTCACCCATAATCTGAGTGTTGTAAAACATATCAGCCATGACATTATGGTAATGTATCTTGGTCAATGTGTGGAACGATGTTCTTCCGACGAACTTTTTGAAAATCCAATGCATCCGTATACACAGGGATTGTTGGCAGCCATACCGGTTCCAAATTTGCAGATGGCCAGAAAATCCAAACATGTTGTATTAAAAGGAGAAGTTACCAGTCCCATTAATCCGAAGAAAGGTTGCCGGTTTGCCTCACGCTGTAATTTTGTCAAACCCGAGTGTATGGGGGAAGATATCCCCTTGCGGGAATTGTCTCCTGGTCATTTTGTGGCTTGTGTACGCTGCGGTGCTTGAATTTTTGAGTAGAATGTGAAAGAGAGGCTTTTTGAAGATGTTTATTTGCAATCCAAGAGTTGATGGCGTTTCGAAGGAATTACGGACTATGTTTGACGAGGTTTGTCCTTCCACTGTTGGTCATATGACTGATTTTGGATTTTTGAAGGGGCTGACTCCGTTACTGCAGGATTTTCACTTTGTTGGCAATGCAGTCACTGTGCAATTGCCGCATCTGGATGCTGTTGCGATTCACTACGCGATTAAGGTGGCAAAGGAAGGCGATGTTATTCTCGTAGACATGTCTGGTGATACTGAGCGTGCATGCCTTGGCGAAATTGTTGCGTACGCGGCTAAAGCGAAGAAAGTGGCGGCAGTGATTGTAGATGGTTGTATTACCGACGTGCGCGCTCTGCGTAAGATGGGGCTGCCGGTTTTTTCTCGTGGTGTTAGCCCGCTTACGACACGCAGCGTAGGTATTGAAGGCGCCATCAATGTTCCTGTAAATATCTGCGGCGTATGTGTAAAACCTGGCGATCTTGTGGTGGGTGATGATGATGGGGTATTCGTTATTGATCCTGCCCATGCAGAGGACTTTGGCAAACGTGCGATTCAAAAACAAAATGGCGAACCGGCAACTAAAGCGAAGATTGATAGCGGCATGGAGATCGCTGATATCAATGGCAACGCCAAATATTTCGAAAAATAGGATTGACCGGCAAAAACAATCAGCCTTCTTAACGAACTAAGAGTCGGGCACCCTTAAAGGGTGCCCGACTCTTAGTTCGTTATCCATAAATTTAGCCGATCTATGCGGACAAGATATGACTTCGTCTTTGACAAACTAACGTCGTTAGTTTTATAATTATATTCATTAGTTTATTAGGATTGAAAGTGGGTGATGATTTGTCTGAACGCATTAAATTGACCCGTTCAAATATCGTGACTACCGCCGCTGAAATTGCCGATCTGGAAGGTTTGGACAATGTTACCCTGGCCGCAGTATCGGCTCGCCTGGGAGTTTGCAAGCCCTCTTTATATAATCACATTAATGGGTTGCCTGAATTACGAGCACAGTTGGCGATTTGGGGCACGAATCAGTTGAAAGAAAAAATCAGCGAAGCCGCTATTGGCAAAGCAAAACAAGACGCAATCTTTGCCATAGCCACCACGTATCGGGCCTTTGCTCACCAACGCCCCGGTTTATACCGCGCGATACTATCGTCACCGGATCGCGACAATCTCGAGCTAAAATCTGCCATACAAGGCATGATGGCAGTAATAAAGACAGTAATGGAATCTTACCATTTAGCGGATAGCACCCATGCCGTTCGATGTTTGCGCAGCCTAATGCATGGTTTTGTATCACTGGAAGCTGCAGGTTGGTTTGCCGCACCGGCCGACAAGGAACTAAGCTATCGATATCTGATTGCTACTTTCGTCAGGGGTATCGACTCCCCGCCACAACTAAAATAGCGCCAGAAAAGCACGCCCACAATTGTAAGTAAGAATCGAGGAATCAAAATGGAGCCTTGGGAGAAAAATCTCTTTGTGTGCTGGTTTGGTTGTTTTGCCACAGCAACAGGGTTGAGTCAAATTG
>DATMYT010000224.1:0-4440 GCA_035560855.1 Negativicutes bacterium
AGCTATACTGAGAAAGCATTATAAGTGGGTTACTCTGATCATTTGCTGTTTGGTTTATTCTGTCGCCTATTTATGCCGCAGAAATTATACCGGAGTAGCCAGCTATTTGATGACCGATTGGAATATTGGCAAAGGGGAAATCGGCCTTATAGGTTCAGCGTTTTATTTCGCTTATGCGCTCAGTCAAAGTCCTTGGGCCGTACTGACGGATAAATACGGCGCACGCAGGATGATCCCGGTCAGTGTCGGTCTCACTGGCATCAGCCTGGGATTGTTCGCTGTTGCGACCGATTATACGCAAGGTTTGATATTCCGGATAATAATGGGTCTTGCTTCCGGCGCGACATATGCGCCGTGCGCGGGTTTGATCGCCAAGTGGTTTAAGAAGAAAGAGAGAGGGCTGGCGATGCTCCTGTTTACCGGTCCTGGCGGCGGGCTGGGTGAAGCAATAGCCTTTCTGCTGGTACCGGTGCTTGCTCTCTTCTTGTCGGAGGGCGTAACTATTGCCGGATATGGCACTTGGCGGGCGGCTACCTTGATAATGGCGGTACTGACGATCGCCATCGCCTTTTTGGCCTTAATCGTTGTGCGCAATGACCCCACCGCCCTGGGGCTGGAATCCGTGAGCGAGGTTGAAGACAAGCAAGTAGTCGGCGATCTCAGTTATAAAGAAGCTATTATAGGTGCTTTGCGCGATCCGGGGTATTGGGCGGCCAACCTGGCGTGGATTGGGTTCATAGTTAGCTTGCGAACGGTTCCGGGTTGGTTGCCGATTTACGCCGCGGCATATTACGCGCAAAATCTTGGCTATGGAAAGGCGGAAGCCGTTGTTGCCGGCGGGGTAATCGGAACAATATACGTTATCGGACGGTTGATCGGCAACCCGCTTCTCGGGAAATTGTCCGATTTCTTAATGACTAGATTCACGATACCCAGATTGATGGTCGTCGCGGTCATCCATACCATAACGTTTATTGGCTTGGTCATAATGACAATGCCCATTCCATCGGTTGTGATACTGAGTGTGTTAGCGTTCATCTTCGGGTTTTCTACTAATTCGTATGCGCTTGTTGGCACAGCCACCGCAGAAATATGGTCTCTTAAGGCATCGAACTTTACGATGGCTTTCCAGAATACGCTCGGCCAGTTGGTTGGCGCGACAGTATTGTCCATGAGCGGGTTTATGGCTATTAAATTTGCGGTTAAGGGAGCCGGTGTCCATTCGGAATATCAGGGGATCTGGTATTTAGGCATGATTTTCATGGTGATAGCAATTTTTGCGTCACTCTACGGTGCTAAGCGCGAAAAGAAAGTACTCCAACAAAAAAATTCCGCTCAATAAGGCGGCGAAACACGGGCTAATAAATATACGTAAAGGAGTGCCGCTTATGAAGCAGCAAGAGATTCGGACGGTATGCGTGATAGGTGGCGGCTTGATGGGGCGGCAGATTGCGCTTAACACTGCCATCCACGGGTTCACGGTAAAGTTGACCGATAGCAGCCCCGAAATCCTGGTAAAGGTCGTCCAATGGAAGGAAGAATATCTTAGCGAACGCATCGCAAAAGGCAAAATGAGCGAAGACCAGGTAGGTAAGATTCAAGAACGCTTTTGTGTTGTCGGAACTTTGGAGGAAGCGACAAAAAACGTTGAGCTTGTAATTGAGGCAATTTACGAAAACAAAGAGGCAAAAGAAGAAGTTTTCAAAAAACTGGATGCCCTGGTTTCGCAAGATACAATTATTGCCACCAATTCCAGCTATATGCCTTCCTCGCAATTTGCAGCCGTTGTTAAAAACCCTTCCCGGTTGGCAAATCTTCACTATTTTAATCCAGCGCTGGTAATGAAATTGACCGAAGTGGTGCAAGGTCCGCACACCAGTGATGAAACAGTGGCCGCGTTGATGGATTTTTCCATAAAAACAGGCAAAGACCCGATTCATCTGCGCAAAGAAATTGATGGGTTTATTGCTAACCGAATTCTGCGGGCGGTAAGAAACGAAGCGTTTTATTTGCTGGAACAGAAAATTGCCACGCCCCGGGAAATCGATACGGCGGCGGAAAAAGGATTAGGTTATCCTATGGGGCCGTTCCGCCTGCAGGATTTGACCGGTATTGATCTGGCTTATCAACTGGCGCAGAATACGTTTGCTGAAACAGGTAAAAAACCGGTAGGGTATGACCTGATCAAGAAAAAATATGAGGCTGGGGAATGGGGCAGAAAATCTGGGAGAGGGTGGTATGATTACAGTTAAAAATAGTAAAGGACGAATTATTAAGATAGCAAACAGGGGGACGCAGAAAATGAACAAGCAAAAAAGCCTCAAAGATGCGCTGAGCCATATCAAAAACGGCGACACCGTAATGGTCGGGGGCTTCGGAGCAAGTTACCCGTTTATGCTACTCGAAGGATTACTGGCAACAGATGTCGGGGAACTTACTATTATAGCCAATAGTATGGGGCATGAGGCATTTGTCACACTGATGGAGGCGGGTAAGGTCAGCTCGGTTATCACCACTTTTCTCAAAGGCAATCCCGTGGTGCTTAAAATGTATGCGGATAATCCGGACAGTGTAACGATCATCCCGCAGGGAACTTTTGCCGAACGCATCCGCGCTGGCGGCGCGGGTATTCCGGGATTTTATACACCGGTGGGCGTGGGCACATTTGTTGAAGAAAAGAAAGAAAAGCGGACGTTTGCCGATAAGGACTGCTTGCTGGAAACCGCTCTAAAGGCAGATGTTGCCCTCATACACGCAAGTGTAGCGGATAAATGGGGAAATTGCCTGATGAGGGGCACGACAAAAAATTTTGGCGCGATGATGCCGGCCGCCGCCGATTATACGATTGTAGAGGCGGAGGAGATTGTTCCGGTTGGCGGAATCGATCCCGAACTGGTAACAGTGCCGCACATCCACGTTGACGCGATTGTAAAGGTAGGTGAGTAGCAATGCTGGATGTAAAGAATTTCATAGCCAAGCGCGTGGCGTACGAACTAAATGACGGCGATGTGGTGAATCTGGGAATCGGTATTCCTTCATTAGTGGCAAACCATGTACCGAAGGGGAAAAGAGTATTTGTCCAGACGGAAAACGGGATTTTGGGACAGGGTCCCGCCCCTGCGACGGGACAGGAGGACAAGGCGATATTGGATGCGAGCTCCGCTTTTACAACGGTGCTCCCGGGAGGTAAATTTTACGATAGTGCCGGATCATTTGGCTTAATTCGCGGCGGACACGTTGACGTCACAGTACTCGGCGCGCTGCAGGTGGATGAACGGGGTAATCTAGCGAATTGGCATATTCCGGGGAAAATGCTGGTCGGGATTGGCGGTGCAATGGATTTGGTTACCTGTGCGAAAAAAGTAATTGTTGCGATGGAACATACCGCCGGCGGCAAAGCAAAAATCATGAAAAAGTGCACCTACCCGCTGACCGCCCCTGGCGTGGTGGACGTCATCATTACGGAAATGGGCGTAATTGATGTAACGGAGAAGGGCTTAGTGTTGCGTGAAATTGCACCGTGGGCTACGGTGGAGGGTATTCAGGCAATTACCGAGGCGCCGTTAAAAGTATCGGATAACTTAAAAGACATACCTACTATCTAATACCGGGGACCCAAATGTATTATCAGGGGGAGTAATTATGAGAGAAGCCGTTATTGTATCAGCTGTCAGAACGCCGGTTGGGAAATTCAGAGGAGCTTTAGCAACCGTTCCTGCCCATGTATTAGGCGCCCTAACAATTCGAGAAGCAGTTAAACGGGCCGGAATAAAGCCGTCAATGGTGGAGGAAGTGGTATTCGGCAATCTTTACGCCCTGCAGTGCGGCAATATAGCGCGCGTCGCGCTTTTGGAAGCGGAGTTGCCGGTTGAAGTGCCCGGCATCACGCTCAACCGTGCCTGCGGTTCCGGATTGAATGCTATCGCTTACGCGGCGATTCTAATTGAAGCGGGATATAACGATATCGTAGTGGCGGGAGGCGTAGAAAGCGACTCTACCCGCCCGTGGGTGATGAGCAAGGCGGAGCAACCGCTGCAATTGACACCGCCCGCATGGATCAAACGCCTGCTGACACCTCCGCAAATGGGGAACCCGGCTATGATCGACACTGCGGAAAATCTGGCCGAGAAGTACCGACTGACCCGTCAAGAATGTGACGAGTTTGCGTTGCTAAGTCATCAAAAGGCGGCAGTGGCATGGGAAAAGGGCTATTTTGACGAACAGATTATTCCCGTCGAAGTAAATATATCTAAAAGCAAGAAAGCCTTGGTGACAATGGATGAAACCTTCCGTAAGGAAAGTACGCTGGAATCGCTGGCAAAATTGCCTGTTGTCAGCGGCCGGGAAAACGGCATCGTAACTGCCGGAAACAGTTCGCCTTTAAGCGATGGCAGCGGAGCGGTCGTAGTCATGGAAAAAAGCAAGGCTAAAGCGCTGGGG
>DATMYT010000225.1:0-4540 GCA_035560855.1 Negativicutes bacterium
GGGAAAAAGGTGGCGACTCAGATTGGGTCCGGTTCACACCATTTTATTGCTTTGGTGCTGAAACAGAATGGCTTGGCTAACGGCGATATCAATCTGGTGAATTTACCGGCTTCTGATTGGCAGAATGCTTTAGCGAGTGGCAGCGTTGACGCGGTTTCTACTTGGGAACCCTGGGGGGCCACGTTGCGAAATGCAAAGGTTGGCAAAGTTCTTATTGATTCCAAAGGGATAAAGGATAGTCCGGCTGTTTATCTGGTCCGTAATGCATTTGCCACAAAAAATCCAGATTTGGTAGAGCGTTTTCTGAAGGTCAATCAGAGAGTCATGGAATATATCAAGAAAAATCCGGACGAAGCACTGGAAATCGTTTCGAAAGAAAGCAAAATTCCGGTTGCTGTTTTGGCGGATTCGTATAGGACAACTGATTGGGATCTGAAGATCGGCAGTGCCGATAAAAAAAGCTTCATGCAAGTTAAAGAATTCTTGCTGGAGAGAAATATAATCAAGAAAGATTTTGATATCGAGACATTGTTTGACTTGCATTATCTCAAGAATATCGGGGTCGAGTAGACGCTTCGATATGGGGAGGAAACTGTGTGAAAACGCCGGATTCACTGCTGGTCCTATCGGCGGAAGACATTGTCGAATTCAAAGTTCTAGCAAAACCCCTGCAAATTAAAGTCGGCGCCATCCTTTTTGCCGAAGGAGATTACTCAGACTATATTTACTATATAGAGGCGGGCCATGTTAAACTTTATCGGAGCGCCAACTCCGGGAAAGTTTCTTTGATATCAATCCGCAAAGCGGGGGATGTGTTTGGCATCGCCAGTGTTTTGACCGGGTCAAGTTGCTATGTTTCGGCTGAGACTGTTGATGCTTGCAAAATGTGGAGGATGACCGGCAATGTTTTTCGCGAAATGCTTTATGCTCGTCCCAAGTTGGCTGTGCAAATCGCTTCAGTAATGAGTAAGCGTATGCAGGATTTGGAAAAGGCGATTGTAAATTTAACATGTGCCGGAGTCGACCATCGTTTGGCGGCGGTACTTTTAGATTTGGCCAAAAGTTCTCCAGGTGCGGAAAAACAAGGAACCCGCATTGATATGATGCTTACACACCAGGATATAGCCAGCATGATTGGATCTTGTCGACAAACGGTGACCACAACGCTAGGAAAGTTTAAGGACGACGGTATTATCAAAACGGGAAAACGCTATATCGAAATTACCAACTTGAAAAAAATGGAGCAATATATGGGGTGAATTGAACAGATAAACACAAGAGGCTAAGCGTTACGCTTAGCCTCTTGTGTTTATCTGTATGTGTTATGCGATTTTTTCGCGGAACACAGGCAGAAGTTCTTCTTCGATCTTGTAAATGTCATGACACAACGTAGTGGGCGCTGCGGCGCAGTCATAAATTTGCTGGTACGTAAATCCTGCTTTGCGGTAAATCGCGGCGACCTTTTTGGCCATATCGAAATGCCAGGCTGGTTCGGGTGTGCGATGCCCCTCCAAGGCAGAGCCGGGGTTGGGGCACCAGGGACTGGTAATGCACACGACACCTTTCGACGCCAGGTATTCCACACCTTCCAAAGTGGACTTCTTTGGTGCAAGTCCAGCAACGACGGTGGATCTTACCCGGCCAAAGCCAAACACCTCGACGGCGTATTCCAACGCCTTGACCCAATGGTCCCAACCGCCGCAGTGCACTTCTTTTCCCGGGCAGATGGCGTTGAAGATGTTTTTGTCCCACACTTCAATATTCATGCCGATGGTTCGATATCCCACTTCCTTATATCGATCGATGACCGACAGATCCAATGGAGCGCCGATCACCGCCGTACCGTTGAAATCATCCAGTCCGGTATATTCTTTGATAGAATCTGCCACATCGAAATAATAGTCAACTTCGCGGCGTTCCGGTACAAAACCGCCGCTGATCGTGATGTGCTTTTCTCCGGCTTTGAAAGCGGCAGCTGCTGTTTCACCAATTTGGCGGGGTGTTTTCCAGACAATTCCCTCTATCTCGCCGTATGTATCTTTAGTGGCATTGATGTTGCAAAACAGGCAGTCCTGCCCTTTTTCCTTCAGAAAGCATTCGTTGCTGTAAGTCACAAAAATCGATCCTTCCTGGTAATACACAGCAACATGCGACATGGGAGAACCATCAGAAGTATGCTCCTTATAATAGGAGGGGCGTTGTAAAAACTCGATCGGGAACAGGGCTTCTTCCTTATCCGCGAGATAATAGCTGCCGTCAAACTGGATGGAATAACGCGATCCTCTATCCCAACGAAACGGTATTTTCAGTCCTCCCGGCGATGTAAAACCAACTGGAAAATCAATGCCCACATGAGATTCGTGATCCATTTCAAACATACTGTGAATCTGTTCCTGATATTTTCCACCCAGGTCCAACTGTTGAAAAATAATCGGATTCACAGCGATTCCTTCCACAGACACGTTGTTTTTAATTTCTAGCTCCTGGTAGAGTTGTTTTTTTATTTCGCTCATTTTTATTCCTCCGATCTACTGTATTCCGATGTTTTTCAGGTAGCGCCTGTCGATCAGTTCGTTGACATCAAAGTCTTTCTTGATAACATTGGTTTCTTTTAGGAAATCTTTGACCGCACGGAACCCATCGACATCCTCGTTGGAAATTCGCGGATCCCAATCTGTGGCGAGGAAAGATTTGGCCAATACATCCTTCGGAATTTTGGCGTCTTTGGCGACAAGCTCCAACACTTCATCGGGGTGCTGCTTGATGTACTCCGTAGCTCTTTGATTTACTTTTAGAAATCGCTCAACCAAATCAGGATTTTTTATGGCAAACTCATTGTTTACGATATAAACACTTAAAGAACGTTTAATACCTATTGAATCTACAAGCACTTTACCTGCCTTGCTTTTCTCCAGCAGAGCCACCCACGGTTCCCAAGAAGATACGGCATCGATATTCTTTGATTCCAGCGCTTTTTGATGATCGGACACCGGCAAATTCACCACATTGACGTCAGTGGTTTTCAGGCCGTTTTTTTGCAGCAGCAGAACCAGAAAATGATGTGCGCTGGAGCCGATTTGGACAGCGATTTTCTTGCCTTTTAACTCCTGTACGGAAGAAAATCCTGCATCCGGGCGAACCAGAAGAGCATTGGCAGCAGGCACGACACCGGACCGGCTGATGACTTTGAGATCGATGCCGGCGGCTCTGGCGGAGACTGGCGGCATATCGCCGACGGTACCGAAATCAACACGCTGGGAAGACATGGCTTCAATGAGCGGCGGACCTGACAAGAAAAAGTCGTATTTCACCGTCACGCCAACCTTTGCGAATTCTTCGTCATACCAACCCTTGAGCTTGGCTAACATAATGATCGCGCTGGCTGTTTGGTAGCCAATGTGAACTTCTTGCTTTTCTTTGATGGCCTGTGGCTTTTGCTCCGATTTCGGCGTCTCGGTTTTGCCGCAACCGGCCAACAGTCCCATCATCATTACCACGGCCATGAGCAGAGCGAACGGTTTTTTCATCATCATCATTTCATCCTCCTGAATATAAAATAAGTTCAATAATGCACTGAAGCTAAACTGCAAGCGATTGAAACTTTCCTTCGCAAGGGTTGCCATACGTGTAGTGGAGAACTTTCTTCCGCAGATCGTAAATTGCTGTCGAGACCGTTCGGCCTTGTGAGCCATGTCGGCAAATTGGATGCTTTCCTGCATGATCGGATAATGCCTGGTGAATTTGGGTCAGACCGAAGTTGGAGTCTACTGCTGGCGCCAGTAACTGGCTGAACCGCTGAAAACGTGCGTGGGTGTTTTGCTGATCAATGGATGTTTCTCGCGGCAGCGCCAAGTTGAGAAAATGATTTGTTCTGATCGTTATAGGTGTTTCAATAATTTCTACGGCGAATCGGGGATAGATTTGCTCGATGACTGCGCCACCCTGGGGTGTCAGGATGACAATATTTCCACCAACCAAAGGAGTAAGAAAATAATCGCTGATGATTCGCAGCGCAGCTGTCAAATCTCCCGCGGTGCGCAAAATCTCTTCTACCAGCACTCCGCGCGGAGTTTTGACCGAAATAGATTCGGGTAGCGGCACATGATCGACAAAGGTAACGGCTACAGAGACGCCAGCTTCATTGATTCCACTGTTGAGCCCTCGTTCCAGAGGACTCGCATGGCCTGCTACACCGACATATTTGTAGCGACCCCGCTCTTGAACCAGATCTTCCTGGATGCCGGAATCCGGCCCCATGTCTCTGTTTTTGAACAGAAATTTGCTTGAGATTGCACCCAGAGTGCACATTCAATTTCACCAACCTTCCTGCATTTTTATTCGCATCGGCGAACTGCACTTCATCAATGATTTCCCGCCAATTGGTTATCCCAATAAAAAAAGGCCGGTTGAATAAACCGGCCTCCAGTCATCTGGTCAACCCAATCGATACGTATCGCCAATAAAATGTACTTTATTCTAGCATCAAAAAACCAGCATGTAAGTCGTATTTGCGACAGTACAAAACTAAAATCCGTAGATG
>DATMYT010000226.1:0-12066 GCA_035560855.1 Negativicutes bacterium
AGAACAACCAATTCCAAATTTGAGTAAGAATCCCTTGCTTTTGTTTGCTTGCAATCGGTCCGTTGCCTGTTACCGTAATTTTAGCGTCGGCAATGTTACTCGACAAAACACTGTTATCAGCCTTAATATCTGATGGCCGAACCTGTCCTGAAATTACAATACGCTGTTCTTCCCCATTTTGTTTTATATTTTGCGTTCCAGAAATGACCAGATTGCCATTAGGTTTTATTTCAATCACCTGTACAGTCAGGCGGGCTTTCACAGTATTCGTATTATTGATACTCCCTTTGGATGAAAAGCTGTCATCCTGTCCCAGTGAGGATTCCGGAAGGAAACCCAGCAGACCAGTCCCTTGGGTTGTTGTTCCGGCGGCAGCTTTCGTGTTGCTGGACGACCCCGTACGGGCGGCAGTAGAACTTTCGTTCACAACAATCGTTAAAATATCTCCCACGGCACGAGCCCGCTGATCACCAAAAAGAACTGACGTTGCTGCAGAATCCGACCATAGTGAATCTGCGTGCACATTCGTTATGGGTAACACAGCTACGAATCCTATAATAAATGTTACGATAACCGCAAGACACCGTCGACTAGCTTTTTTCGTTTTCAGCATATTGTTCAACCTCCCGGCTGGTTCAACACCAGTACCGATTTATCGTCTTGTACCCGACCATTTAGAAATCTTTTTGTCGTTGTATTTTGCACCCGAACAAGATCGCCAGATGCCCCTTGCGAAAAGGAAATTCCGTTGGCATATATTTCGATGTCTCCAATGCGGGCAACAATTCGGACGATTTCTCCCCGCTGAATCAAAATGGGCCGCACCAACGATCTTTCGGAAATGATACTGCCGGGAACAATAGCGTATCGCGCTTGTAAGCCAACTGCCTTGTTTATTTCCGTCAGATATCCTGCCGGGATTTTCCCCGCATCCATCCGCTCCAACCGCACCGACTGCTCGGACAGAATATCCCCTGCATTCAGATTGGCCGCCGCCACCAACACATCCAGATAACGACGAACTTCAAACTGAACCGGAACTTTGATGAAACTACGCCCATCCGTCCGAATCGCAATATTAACTGTAGTGGGGCCATTGTACCGAAGCACGCCGTATAGTTCAGGAACCAACTCCAGCTTTCCCACCGGGGCCTGAACGTCTGCGGGCGAGTCTATCATGCTTACGGTAGATCCCAGCGCCGTCTGCGTCAGAAAGAATCTGGCCAACTCAGCAATTTTTTGACCACTAACAGGTTGAGAAGATGTCGTAATCTTAAACTGGGGCGGAACGCTCCACGTAATGGCGGAAAAGTCGGCGTGCGTTTCTATCAGCTTCGGTTCAAGCGATTCCGGCGTCATGAATACGGTAGCGCCTGGCTCCGGCGCATCGCCCAGCTTCAGGTCTTTTAACAGCTTCACGCGATCAAGCGAGTCACCACTGATAACGGCAATGTCACCAAGTGTAACCCACGGCCCGCTAACCTTAGTTTCAGATTTAACGGCAACCGTAACATTGGCGGCAAAAGCAACCGGACAGAACACCCACACAAGACAGGCGCAGAGGAAAGCCGTCACGGTCCGCTTCATTTCATTCACCTACCGTTTCATCGTGTTCGCCGTGGACAGCATTTCATCCGAAGTGGTCACAGCCTTGGCATTAATTTCGTAAGCTCGTTGCCCTACGATCATATTGACCATTTCTTCCACGACCTGCACATTTGACATTTCAAGATACTTCTGCACCAGCGTTCCTGCGCCTTCGTTGCCGGGATTGACGACGGTAGGCGTTCCGGAAGCCGCTGTTTCCTTGAATAAATTACCACCAATGCTTTCGAGTCCAGCCGGATTCACAAATCGGGCAATTTCAATCTGTCCGAGTGTTTGCGGTGTTGTCTGTCCAGGAATTGTAGCTGTCACGATGCCTTCGGTTGAAATGCTAACTTCTGTGGCTGTCGTGGGAATTGTGATCTGCGGTTCAAGAAAATAGCCTTCCGATGTCTCTATTCGTCCCTGCCCATCCTTCTTGAAAGTGCCGTCACGCGTGTAGCCTATGGTTCCATCCGGCATTGTAATTTGAAAGAATCCATCGCCTTGGATTGCCACATCCAAAGTGTTTCCTGTGGACTGCAAGGGGCCCGTTGTAAATATATGCTGCGTCGCAACTTGCCGGGTCCCATGACCCATCTGTACCCCCGTCGGCAATATATTGTCCGGTCCGGTTGTAGCGCCAGCCTGACGAATTGTTTGGTAGATTAGGTCTTGAAAATCCGTCCGCATTTTTTTAAACCCGGTAGTGTTTACGTTAGCCAGGTTGTTGGCAATAACATCGATATTGGCCTGTTGCGCCACCATCCCTGACCCGGCTGTCCACAATGATCTCATCATAATGCAAAATAACCTCCTCAGATGCCAAAATCAGCCGTCTCAATCGTTCAACGGCATGCGGGGCTTCCATGAAGGTCCAGCCCCTATATTGTTCCCCTGTTCAGTCTCGCTTTAGACTCTTGCTACTTCATTTACCGCTTTGTCAAGCAACGTATCATGGGTCTGCACAACTTTTGAGTTTGTCTCGTAGGCTCGAAAGCCGGCAATCATGTTCACCATTTCGGAAATAACATTGACGTTGGACAGTTCGAGATATCCCTGTCGGACTATAGGATTTACTTGTTGCGCCTGTACGCCTTCGGGCGGTCGGAATAAGCTGGAGCCTTCTTTACGCAGACGGGTTTCATCTTCAAAACCATTCAGCATAAAAGTGTTATTTTCGACTCCATCCAGGAAAAGCCGTCCATCTTCCGCTACCGTAACTTTGCCAGCTTGCCCCGTCCCACTCAAATTGATCGGACCGGTTAGTCCAAGTACCCGGTTCCCGTCTTGGGTCACTAAATCCCCATTTCCACTGCGAGTAAAAGTCCCATTACGAGTGTACCGAACACCTGCGGGTGTTTCAATCGTAAAAAATCCTTTCCCTTCCAATGCAAAATCCAGACTATTGTTGGTATTGCGCACAATCCCGGTACTGTAACTGGTTGCGATGGTATCAATCCAAGCCCCGGCGCCCATGGTTCCTATTTCCGGCGTTTGTTCACCATCATTGATTCTCTTGATCTGGCGGCTGGCATAATCCTTCATCACTGCGAAATCCTTCTTGAACCCAGCCGTGTTGACATTGGCCAGATTGTTCGCGGTCACGTCGGCGCGCAAAGATTCGACCAGCATACCGGATGCGGCAATATAGATGCCTCGAATCAAAAAAACACCCCGCTTCATTGTTCCTTCTACCTACAGGTATCGGAATAATGCGCGAGGTTCTTAAATCAGGCTATAAGTACAAATAATAGGAGTTGATAAAATAAGTAACCAATAAGTACCGGTACATGAGATAAGCGGAGGTTAAACAAAGTGTCGAAGCGTTCTCATGCACCGGTACTTATTATCGTTTTATTTATGCCCCGTCTTGCGGACACTGGTCAGATGGCTACTCAACATTGCCAACGAATCAAGCGCGATTCCAGTTCCCCGCGCCACGCATGAGGTCGGATCTTCCGCCAGATGGCTGGGAATACTTGTCTGCTTTGTGATCAGGATGTCCAATCCGTGCAGCATCGCACCGCCACCGGTCATCACGATTCCGCGATCAATAATGTCGGAGGCAAGCTCGGGAGGAGTCCGTTCCAAAACATTTTTTACGCAATCAATAATCAAGCCGATCGGTTCCGCCAAAGCTTGCCGGACCTCCGCAGAAGTCATGACTACAGTTTTGGGCATTCCAGATACCATATCCCGTCCTCGGACGTCCATACTTTCCTGGCGCAGATCAGTGTAGGCCGTGCCGATTTTTATTTTGATATCTTCCGCCGTACGTTCGCCGATCATCAGCTTATGTTCCTTACGCAGAAAACGAATGATCGCATCATCAAACATATCGCCTGCCACTCGGATGGAGGAACTGACAACAATGCCGCCAAGGCTTAACACTGCAACATCAGTGGTACCACCGCCAATATCAACCACCATTGCCCCGCAGGGTTCAGCAATATCCAATCCTGCTCCAAGAGCTGCCGCCAAGGGTTCTTCAATGAGATATGTTTCTTTGGCACCCGCTTGGATGGATGCTTCTAACACCGCTCGCTTTTCTACTGTGGTTACGCCTGATGGAACGCACACCATAATGCGTGGTTTGAAAAACAATGCCTTCCCGGCAACTTTTTCAATAAAATACCGAAGCATTTGTTCCGTGTTTTCATAGTCCGCAATAACGCCTTCACGCAAAGGACGCACTGCAACAATATTTCCGGGTGTACGTCCAATCATCCGGCGCGCTTCCTCGCCAATGGCAAGAATGCGTCCTGTATCAACATCCTTGGCTACAACCGAAGGTTCGTTTAACACAATACCTTGCCCTTTAATATAAACCAATATAGTTGCAGTTCCCAGATCAATACCGATATCCTGTGTTAGGCCAAAATTCACGCCAATCCCCCCGATATGCTGCTTATTCTGCTTCGTGTCTGGATATGTCGGCGCCGAGGCTTTTCAATTTATCAACGATCCGATCATACCCGCGGTCGATATGATGCACTGCCCCAATTTCCGTACACCCATTCGCAACCAGTCCGGCAATAACCAATGCCGCGCCTGCCCGCAAGTCAGTTGCCGTCACCGGGCATCCCGTCAATTCTTTAACACCTTCGACCATAGCTATGCGTCCATCAATTTTTATAGTAGCGCCCATGCGTTTAAGTTCATCTACATGCATAAACCGATTTTCAAATATAGTTTCCGTTATCACGCTGGACCCGTTCGCCACTGTCATCAAAGCCATGAACTGCGCCTGCATATCCGTGGGAAATCCTGGATACGGCAAAGTTTTGACATCGACTGCCCGCAGTGCCTGCAAGCCACATGATGCATTCACCCGGATCTGATCCACTTCTTCCTCAACGGTGACCCCAACTTCCTTGAGTTTGGCAACCAATGGTTTCATATGCTCAAACAAAACATTTTTTAAAACCACATCGCCACCTGTGATTGCAGCAGCAACCATATACGTACCGGCCTCAATCCTGTCCGGAATCACAGCATAGTTTGTTCCCAGCATTTTACTGACGCCTTCGATCCTGACCACATTGGTCCCAGCACCACGTACGTTAGCTCCCATGGCGTTGAGGTAGTTAGCGAGATCGACTATTTCAGGCTCCTGCGCCGAATTTTCAATAATAGTTTGCCCTTTGGCCAAACTGGCAGCCATCATAATGGCCTCAGTAGCACCTACGCTAGGAAAATCCAGATATATTCTGGCGCCTTTCAGACCTTTCGGTGCACGTGCTTCAATAAAGCCATGCCCCAGAATGATTTCCGCGCCAAGTGCTTCGAACCCCTTTAGATGCAAATCAATCGGTCGGGAGCCAATAGCACACCCGCCCGGAAGAGAAATTCTCGCCTCTTGAAAACGTGACAGTAACGGTCCCATAACCAAAAATGAGGCCCGCATCTTCCGAACCAACTCATATGAAGCTTCGCAACTCTTGATCCCCGTACTGTCTATATAAAGACTGTCAGGACTCTCCCTGCGTGTAGTGAGGCCAAGGTACTGCAAAACTTCCGTAATTGTCCTAACATCATCCAAATCTGGTATCTCTTCAATGACTGAAGGGGTAGACGCCAACAACGAAGCGGCGATGACCGGCAGCACAGCATTTTTTGCGCCACTGACCTTCACCGTTCCGGAGAGTCTCCGTCCCCCCTGAATGAATAATTTTTCCAATTGAAATGTTGCTCCTTATGCTTTGAGTTCAGCGGCGAACATACTCGGCAAGTTTCAGACGCATCATAGCCCGCCGAAGGGCCAGTTCGGCCCTTCGCACATCAATTTCGGGAGAAGGCGCGGCAAGACGTTGTTCAGCTCTTACCTTAGCCGCCTCCGCACGACGGAAGTCTATTTCCTTCTCGGTCTCCGCAGTAGGAGTAAGAATGGAAATTTGGTTGTCTTTCACTTCCAGAAAACCGCCGTTTATGGCAATGGCATGCTCCTCGCCGTCTTTCCGATAACGAAGCGGCGCAATATCCAATGCGGCAATCAATGGGGCGTGATTCGACAATATACCAATCTCACCATCCAGGGCACGAGCAACCACAATATCGGCTTCCACACTACATACGCTTCGTTCGGGGGTCAGGATATCCAGCGTCATTGTTTTGGACATCACACTATTCCCCTTTCAACGTACGCGCCTTTTCAACCGCTTCATCAATGGTTCCAACCATGAAGAAAGCGGCTTCCGGCAGATCGTCATGTTTACCGGCGACGATTTCTTTAAACCCGCGAATAGTTTCCTTGAGGGGAACATACTTGCCCTGCATGTTGGTAAATTGCTCCGCCACAAAGAACGGCTGGCTGAGGAAACGCTGAATTTTGCGGGCGCGAGCGACCGCCAACCGATCGTCGTCCGACAGTTCTTCCATACCGAGTATGGCGATGATATCCTGAAGTTCTTTATAGCGTTGCAGAACTTCCTGGACGCTACGCGCCGTTTCATAGTGCTCCTGACCAATTACATTCGGATCCATAATCCTAGAAGTAGAATCCAGAGGATCAACCGCCGGATAAATCCCAAGATCAGAAATCTGGCGGGATAAAACCGTCGTCGCATCAAGATGGGCGAAGGTTGCCGCCGGGGCCGGGTCCGTCAAATCGTCGGCTGGAACGTAAACTGCCTGAACCGACGTAATGGATCCTTTTTGCGTTGACGTAATCCGCTCCTGCAGGGCGCCAACGTCCGTGCCCAAGGTTGGTTGGTATCCTACGGCCGACGGCATGCGTCCGAGCAATGCCGAAACTTCGGAACCAGCTTGGATAAAACGGAAGATGTTATCAATGAATAATAACACATCTTGCCCCTGCACGTCACGAAAATATTCTGCCATAGTTAGAGCTGACAACCCGACGCGCATACGAGCTCCCGGTGGTTCGTTCATTTGCCCGTAAACCAGCGCGGTCTTTTTGATAACCCCGGACTCTTTCATTTCCGCCCATAGGTCGTTACCCTCTCGGGTACGTTCACCCACTCCGCCAAAGACCGACACGCCACCGTGCTCGGTAGCAATATTTCGAATGAGTTCCATGATAATAACTGTTTTGCCGACACCAGCCCCACCAAACAAACCAATTTTGCCACCACGGGAATATGGCGCAATCAAATCGACTACCTTGATCCCGGTTTCCAGGATCTCTGTGCTGGTTGTCTGGTCTTCCAATTTCGGAGCAGGCCGATGAATCGGCCAATTATCGTCCGCTTCGACTGGGCGAGGATCATTATCGACAGTCTCGCCGAGAACATTGAAAATACGTCCCAATGTTCCTTGTCCAACGGGCACCTTAATCGGTGATCCGGTATCAATTGCCTGCATACCTCGCGTCAAGCCATCAGTGGACGACATAGCAACACAGCGAACTGTGCTGTCGCCCAAGTGTTGCATGACTTCAGCAATGATTTTTACCTTTATGCCGGCGCTTTCGCCTTCAATAGAAACCGCGTTAAAAATGGAGGGAAGCTGCTCAGGCAGGAATTCTACATCAACAACCGGCCCGATAACTTGTATGACTCGACCAGTATTATTCACAAACAACCTCCTACTTAAGGACCGTTACTCACTTCACACGGTCCAGAGATTTTTTTCAATTACCGCAGAGCTTCAGCGCCGCCAACTATTTCAGAAATTTCGCGGGTAATGTTGGCTTGACGTACTTTATTGTAATTGAGAACGAGTATGGCTATAAGCTCTTGGGCATTATCAGTAGCCGAACTCATCGCCAACATCCGTGAGCCAAGCTCGCTGGCCGCGGATTGAATCAAAGCGCCATAGATTACCGTTTCCAGGTATTTGGGCAATAAAGCGTCGAGCACTTCAGCGGCAGACGGTTCGAAAATAATCGACCGCCCTGTCGCATTGCCGTCTTCCATTTTAGGTGAATCAAGTGGCAACAGTTTCACCGATTCCGGTTTAAAGTGACCTGGCGAATAAAAGCGGGTATATACAACATGAATCTCGTCATATTGGCCTGACAGATAAGCATCTGACATATCTTTGGCCAGCTGTACAGCATCCTGATACGTCGGCTTTTCAGAAAAGCCGCTATACTCATGATCAACAACATAGCCCCGCCGTTTGAAATAATCCCGGCTCTTACGTCCCACCGTACTAATGCCGACATTATCCTTGCCTTGAACAAATGGCAAAGCTTCTTTAATGGCATTAGAGGAATAGGCGCCAGCCAGTCCTTTATCCGCGCTCAGTATCAAATAGCCAATTTTTTTAACTTCCCGAACGCTAAGCAAGGGGTGACTAACCTCTTCGACTCCTTGGGCAACATTCGTCAACATCTTAATGATATTATCTGTATACGGTTTGGAAGCAAGCGCTCTTTCTTGTGCTTTTCGCAAACGCGCAGCCGCGACCATCTTCATCGCTTTGGTGATCTGTTGAATGCTCTTGACACTTTTGATGCGACGCCGAATGTCGCTTGTGCTTGACATCCGCTATCACCTCATCGCTTCAGTTGTAAATGTGTCTCGATACTCTGCCAACGCCTTCTTTAAAGCGGCTTCGGTCTGGCTATCAAGAGTCTTCTTTTCACGAATCGTTTTGCCGATCTCCGCATAGTTTGCACGCATAAACTTCTGTAGGTCTACATCGCTTTGCGGCACAGCATGGGGGGGAACATGATCATAATAGCCGTTAACACCAGCGTAAATGCTGATAACCTGTTCTTCAATCGGTACTGGTTTATATTGCGGTTGTTTTAATAACTCAGTTAGCCGTTGGCCGCGATCCAGCATAGCCTTTGTGGATTTATCAAGTTCTGAACCAAACTGAGCAAAAGCCGCTAACTCTCGGTATTGCGCCAAATCAAGACGCAAACGACCGGCAACTTGTTTCATAGCTTTGATCTGAGCAGAGCCGCCAACACGCGAAACCGAAATACCAGCATTGATGGCGGGACGAATGCCCGAATAGAACAATTCACCCTCCAAGAAGATCTGTCCATCCGTAATCGAGATAACATTGGTCGGAATATAGGCGGAAACATCACCAGCTAACGTCTCGATTACAGGCAATGCAGTCAGTGAACCTGCCCCCATCTCATCAGAAAGTTTGGCAGCACGCTCAAGCAAACGCGAATGCAAGTAAAAGACATCGCCCGGATAGGCTTCGCGTCCGGGAGGACGCCTAAGCAAAAGCGACATGGCGCGATAGGCCTGCGCATGTTTGGATAAGTCGTCATACACGCAGAGAACATGTCCACTCTTATACATAAAGTATTCGCCCATGGCCACACCTGCATAAGGAGCAAGGTATTGCAGCGGCGCGTTGTCAGAAGCCGTCGCGGCAACAACGATCGTGTATTCCATGGCGCCAGCTTCTTCAAAGAGATGAACAAGCCGAGCAACAGTGGACGCTTTTTGTCCAATAACCACATAAATACAAATAACGCCCTGACCCTTTTGGTTCAGAATTGTGTCCACAGCAATTGCGGTCTTGCCTGTACCTCGGTCGCCGATAATTAGCTCACGCTGTCCGCGACCGATCGGGATCATCGCATCAATTGCTTTTATACCTGTTTGCAAAGGTTCCTTAACCGATTGGCGATCGGCGATGCCGGGAGCCGCAAACTCAACCGGTCGAAATTCACTCGTCTGAATCGGTCCCTTACCATCAATCGGCTGACCCAGTGCGTTAACGACACGACCAATCATAGCTTCGCCTACGGGAACCTGCATAATTCGTCCGGTGCAACGAACAGTGTCACCCTCTTTTATCAGCGTTTCACCGCCAAGAAGAACGGCGCCGACAGAGTCCTGCTCCAGATTAAGTACCAATCCGTATACACCGTGTGGAAATTCCAAGAGTTCCCCAGCCATTGCTTTTTGCAAACCGCTTATGTGCGTTATGCCGTCGCCAACCGAAAGAACAGTCCCGATATCATCCACATTAATGTCGGCGTGGTAGTCTGCAATTTGCTGTTTAAGCATCGTAGTTATTGATTCTGGCATAAAATTCATACTCACTCAGCCTGTCACCCCAACCTTCATCAGCGGAGTCTTCAGCAAATCGGCCTGGAGCACTGAAAGTTGATGTGATAAACTGCCATCCAGCAATTTATCACCGACTCGCACAACAATGCCGCCAAGAATTTCACTGTCAACATGCTGTCTGATTTTTATCGTTTTGCCGGTCATGGCGGCCAATTTATCCGCCAACGCCTGCTCTTGACCGGCTGTCAACGGCAGGGCAGTTGTTACATCGGCCATCATCAGGTTTCTTTTATCTTCCTTGGCCAATTCTACATATTCACGCAGTACGGCCGGCAAATCCGCCTCTCTGTGCTTCTCAGCCAATTGCAACAGAAAGTTTGCCTCCGCAAGAAAGTTCTTGTCAGTTGCCATCTCGTATAAATCTTGGGCGTACTTGGTAGCCATATGTTTACTTAACATGGCGGCGTCCCACTTTGTTTCCGGACGTCCATCTGGGTAATAAAATCATCCACAAGCTTAGCATTGATTTTCTCATCAACACTTTGCCCAATGATTTTCGCCGCAGCGGCAACGGAAATCGTCACAACCTCGCTACGGATATCTTCCAGCGCCTGTTGGCGTTCCCGCGCAATTTCCCCCTGCGCGGTTTCCAGCAGTCGGGCATGTTCTTCACGTGCGCTGGCAATGATTTCATCTTTTGTGTTGTCAGCCTGTTTCAGCGCTTTATCCACGATCGACTGCGCGTCGCTCTTCGCATTTTGCATCTGCTGCTGGTACTCCGCCCGCAATTTTTCGGCATCCAACCGCTCTTGGTCGGCAGCTTCCATTTGATTCGCAATCCGAGCCTGACGCTCGGCAAGAATCTTCAACAGAGGGTTCCAGGCAAATTTAGTCAGCAGCAACACCACAATGGCAAAGTTGACAATCATCGCCAACATTGTTGCATTCAAATCAACCAAACGATAGCATCCCCTTTCTTACGCACAATGGAGGTGTTGGGGAAATGGGTTTCCCTTTTCCATTGGTTACACGCGTAATTATTTTACAAACGGGTTGGCGAAAACCAGAACAATCGCGACAACGGCTGCAATGATAGGCAGTGCCTCGATCAAGCCGACCGAAATGAACATGGTAACCATGACAGACTGCTTTGATTCAGGCTGTCTTGCAATAGCTTCAATCGCTTTGGATGAGACAACTCCATCACCAATTCCAGCTCCCAAAGCAGCCAGTCCTGCAGCGATCGCTGCGGCAATTACGGAGCAACCAATGATAATAGCGTTTTCCATAAATAAATCCTCCTTTCTCAAATTTCAGTAACGTTCGCAGAGATTCCAGCTTAGTGATGGTCTTGCAACGCATTGGCCAGGTATGTCATAGACATCATTGTAAAAATCCCGGCCTGAATGAAGCCGACAAAAATGCTGAAGGCCAGCCAGATTCCGGGAACAAGATAAGGAACCAGTTGGGTCAGGATAACAATAAGAATTTCACCTGCCAAGATATTACCAAATAAACGGGCAGATAAAGTGATCGGCTTGGCCAACTCTTCAATCAAGTTAATGGGCAGAAATAAGAAGTGTGGTTTAAACAAATGACTGAAGTGACCGACGAAACCGTTATTCATGATTCCAAGGATATTGACTACCGCCACGATCATCAGTGCCAGCCCCGCCGCACAATTGATGTCATTCGTTGGCGAGGTAAATCCTGGAACAAGACCAAGCCAATTGGAAATCAGAAGGAAAACGAATAAAGTAATTACCAATGGAGCTACTTTTCGACCTTTAGGGCCGATGGTTCCATCAATCTGAGACATCAACCCTTCCACAATCATCTCAATGAAAACCTGCCCTTTGCTACGCGGAACAAGTTGCAGACTGCGAGTCGCAAGTAACACGAGCAACAACACGATCACGCTTGCTAACAGTGACATATAAACAGTATCCAAATTGAAATTCATGCCGAGAAATTGTACAACCTTGTGTGCATGCATCTTAAACATCACCTCTTTCCGATGCTAAATTCA
>DATMYT010000227.1:0-2318 GCA_035560855.1 Negativicutes bacterium
ATATTCCCTTTATCATATTATTGGGCAGCCTGTTCGTCATCTCTGGCGGCATCATCGTTCGTGGCGCCCTAAAAGGAACGCCACTATTCAATTGCCTCCTGCTACTGATTGGGACCGCCCTCGCGAGCTGGATTGGCACGACTGGCGCTTCCATGTTAATGATCCGTCCAGTAATACGCGCCAATGCATTTCGCAAAGTCAAAGCTCACACGATTATCTTCTTCATATTTTTGGTCAGCAACATGGGGGGATCTCTGACCCCTCTCGGCGATCCACCCCTATTTCTTGGTTTTCTGCACGGTGTGCCATTTTTTTGGACCTTGCGTCTATTTTGGCCGTTTCTTATTACTGCCGGGATCGTGCTGTCGGTTTACTACATGGTGGATTCCCACTATTATTGTAAGGAATCCTTGCAGCTCGAAGCAAAATCCTGCGATTGTGGCGAAAACAAAGACGCCATTTGTGTTAATGGACTTTTCAATTTCCTGCTACTAGGAGGAGTTGTCGCCGCAGTAGTTATCAGCGGTCTTTATAGCCAAGATCCCATGTTTTTTGATACCAAGTCCGGCAATTATACTGGAATCGGATTCATGACGTTGCACGGGCATACTTTGACCCTTCCCTATATTAACTTGCTGCGTGACGGGTTTATTGCTTTCATGGGTGTTTTGTCACTGAAACTTACACCGGCCATCATTCGTGAGGACAATCATTTCACCTGGGGTCCAATCAAAGAAGTCGGCATCCTGTTCGCCGGCATTTTTCTTACCATCATTCCTCCCATGGCAATTTTGCAGGCCCGTGGCGCCGAATTAGGCGTCACCCAACCTTGGCAGTTCTTCTGGGCTTCAGGATCACTTTCAAGTTTTCTTGACAATGCGCCAACCTATCTCACATTCCTTAGTGTCGGCGTCGGGCTAGGCGCAAAAACCGGAGTTATCACTGACATGGGCATTGTACCGGAGCAAATCCTGTTGGCCATTTCTTGTGGTTCCGTATTCATGGGCGCCAACTCCTATATAGGCAATGCGCCAAATTTCATGGTTAAGTCGATTGCTGAAGAAAATGGGGTTTCAATGCCTTCTTTCTTTGGGTATATGGCTTGGTCGTGTGCAATTTTGTTACCCGCTTTCGCCGTCATCACCTTCATTTTTTTCCTGTAGTTATCGTCCGGCGACAAAAGCAAAAAACGTCAACTAGTAAGCCCTGCTCATCAATCAAGATGCTGCAAAGGCTTTGTTATGTTATCTCCAAATTCACGATTCGTGATAGAATGGACCCCTATAAATCCAGTTTGAAGTCTTTGATGATGGCGGTGACTTTTTGCATACGGCAAAAAACAATAATTTTATTTTTGCATTACTATTATTTGTGGTTCTACTCTGGGGAATCAACGTTGTGATGATAAAATATCTCACAAATTTTTTCCCGCCGCTGGCATTGGCGCCAATCCGCCTCGTTATGGCAACAGCCCTGTTGCTCCCGGTTGTTTTATATAAGCAGGGATATACACGCCCCTCTCGTTCTTCCATGCTCGCAATCATCGGAGTAGCAACTTTTTCCATTTTCCTGCATCAGCTCGCCCTGTCGTGGGGAATCGCCATGACCAGTAGCACTCACGCATCGCTTATTTTGGCGTTAAACCCTCTGCTAACGACCGTACTGGCGAGCTATCTCATGAAGGAACCTTTTACCCGCGGCAAAGTATTGGGAATCTTTTTGGGATTCAGCGGTGTTGCGCTTGTAGTCTCCGGTGTTTCTCGCGGCTCATCTTCCGTTATTGGCGACATCGTAATGTTCATCGCAACAATCACTTTTGTCGTCGGGTCTTTATTTGTCAAAAAAAGCACCACTATCTTATCGCCGCTCATTGTAACAGCGTACAGTCATACTGTAGCGTCAATCGGACTGTTGGTCACAGGATATTTCGTCAACCCGGTCTGGAGTTATCCCGGAGCTTTCGAACCAATCCCGCTTGCAATATTGTTATTTTCCAGCCTCGTCAACACTGCACTGGGTGCACTGTGGTGGAACATGGGAATCCAGCGCGTGGGCGCCGCCACCGCATCGTTGTTTTTAAACGGCAGCCCTGTAACCGGCGTCTTTGCCGCAGCTTTTTTTCTGGGAGAGGAACTATACTGGACCCATTATGCCGCACTGGTCCTAGTCATTCTGGGCGTTAGTCTGGGCACCGGCCTTATTGGCAGTAAACACTCTGCCATTCATTGACAGCTATTTAACCCGTTATTAACACATTCTTAGTATTACATTAACGTACAGCTTTTCTTTCTATGTCAAAATAGTCATAGAAAGAATCA
>DATMYT010000228.1:0-2547 GCA_035560855.1 Negativicutes bacterium
GTTCCGTCAAAAGAAAGTGCAAGCAATTCATATCCGTTATTGGTAGTATCAACAACCTCAAAACCGAACTTCTTCGCAAATTCTTGGTCAGAAAACCAGGATTTTTGTTTTTTTGCACCCAGCATACAAATGCCAGATTTACCTCTTTCTCTGGCATCAGCCAAACAATACGCCATCAGCGCTTTCCCATACCCTTTTCCTTTGTAACTGCCTTCAACCCATAAGCAATACAGATAATAATAGTTGTCACCAATTATGGGAACCCAAGCTGTTTCAAGGGAAGCGTATTCAATGAAAACCGTAGCCTTTGCATTTAGCTTTCTAAAGACATGACCTTCTTTTAGTCGTTCTGAAAGCCATTGTCGCTTTGCTTCAATACCTTGATGGCGCTTTTTACTGCGGATAATGCAGCATAAATGCTCGTGGTCAAGATTTTCTGTTGTTAAGTTTAAAAAGTCATTATTCATGTGTTCCCTCACTTTAAATATAGGCTTGTGTTCACGTTTTTCGCCTTCACGGTAGTACATCACCTGCTTTGGGTCAATTCACTGGATTGTTGCGTATTTATATGTCATGCGCACGTAAGAGGGCTCCAATGTGGCAAGCACATTATTTTATGCATTTGAAATATGCGATTGCCTGATCGTTAAACAATTCTACTTTGGAATATAGACCATGTAATATACCAGCTAACTCTTCAAGAGTTTGAAAGGGCGGGGCAAACCAACCTTTTTTTGCAAGAAATGAGTTCACAATAAAATCACTCTTTTTGTTTTCGCCTTTAATGTAAAAGCAGCCGCAAAATATTCCGCCAGATTTAAGAACCCTAGCCGTTTCAAAAAAGGCCTTTCTTTTGTCTGGAAATGCATGAAATCCATTCATTGAAAGAAGAAGGTCAAACGTGTTGTCCTGAAATTCAAGGTCACCTACATCGCCCTGTATACATGTAATGTTGGACAACCCCAGATTTTCAAAACGTTTTTTGGCTGATGACAGCATATCAACAGAATAATCCAAGCAGGTGATGTCTGCGCCATTTAACGTTTTGTACTTTTGACAGGTGAACACCGCAGTGCCAACCGGAACATCTAATATTTTTCCGTTAAAATCAATGGGAATTATATCCAAAATTCTCTTCGCGATTTTAGTATCGTCTACGCCACCCCAAAATATTGAAATGTATAATTTGGACCACCATTTACTTTGTGTCAACGTATCATCGTAAATGTCTTTTGAAAATTTGTAAGCTGCTTTTATATCCCGCATAATACACCTTTCCTTATTTTGTGACTGACTCTTTCTTACAGTATTCTATCGCAATTCATATTTGAATGTTGGATTTTCATAGTGTCGGCCGCCCTGTTACGGTAATTGAACTGCAAATTGTCCAGGGACAACCACACTGATCATACCGCCCCATTGGCACATACATTTTGAGGAATCATTTAGTGCAGGCAGCCCGCCAATCAGCACGGCAGGCGAGCCGAGCAGCCATGGCGCAGCAGTGGCGGGGATGCAGGGCATCGGCGTAAGCATGCCCATCGCCGCCGCTGTAGTCGCTGCAACAGTGGGATTGTCAAGGGAACTGCACATTCCAAAGGGAAGTATGTTTACCATAGGTTTGTTGTCCATGCTATTCGCGATCGGCGTGGAAGGAGGCATAGTCGTAGTACTGGAAGGAAACACCATAAATGTGGATGGAGCCGACCCGAAAGCACATTGAAGGATCGCTCCACTGCATACGCACAGTCCCATAATAAATTCTCCCAATTGATTTTCGTATTCGCTGTCCCTAATAGAAATTCTTATGCTTACAACCAAACGGACCAGTCTCCGTAATCAAATGTGCCGCTGCCATGATGTAGATTACCATCTATCTTGAGTTGGCGAAATGCGTCTCGCATACGGCTCAGAATTTCTGGCCCAATGTCCAAGCTGTGATGAGCCGGAAATACGCCCTTTACGGGCAGTATCGCTATTTTTTCAAGCGATGTGAGATATGCCTGCGGGTCGGTAGAAGGGTAGTATGCAAACAGCGTATCTTTGTAGACAAGATCGCCAGTAAATAAGTAGCCCCGCTGTGGTTCCCAAAAACATAGATGCCCCGGGGAGTGCCCCGGCGTATGTATTGAAGTGATCACGCGTCCACCCAGGTTGATGGTATCACCGTCGTGTAGTACCCTCGTCGGCATTCCCTGAAAGAACTTGTAGGTGTTGACATCGTAGCCAACCGGCAATTCGCAGCGATCTTTGACCATATCTCGGATAGTATCTATTGTTAGCGGGAATTCACCGTTCAGCCAGTTTAGTTCCGCCTCATGCGCGTAGAAGTTTGGGTAGTATTCGTGCCCACCGATGTGATCCCAATGTATGTGTGTCGCCACAGCCGTTACCGGCTTGTTTGTTAGCTTCTTCACTTCTTTTGAAATATTGCAAATGCCGAGACCAGTATCAATGAGCAAACACCGATCTTCACCTTCAAGCAAGTAGCAGTGCGTTTCCTCCCAGTGACGATATTCGCTGATAATGTGGGTGTATGGATCAATT
>DATMYT010000229.1:0-4518 GCA_035560855.1 Negativicutes bacterium
TCCGCATATTGGCTGGCGTAAATCATCGGAATCACGGCATAGACTGCCGCACAATTGATCAGTTCGCTCTTCCAGGTGCGCTCGTTGGGTGCATGAGCCTGATCTTCATGTCCAGGGCCGAATCCGATACAGGGAATGCCATAACGGCCCATGATGGAAACGCCATTGGTAGAGAAGGTCCATTTGTCAACTTTGGGCGCTTCCTTGAACAAGCCTTTGTAGGAATCCACCACTGCATGGCATACTGGATGCTCATCTTCAATCAGCCATGTTGGGAAGTAACATTCGCTGGGATACACCAAGTTGGTATAAGACGGTCTTTCATATTGATACATGGTTACTTCGGCCTTGGCGGCTTTTACCGAAGGAAGGTTTTTGATTTGCTGAATGGCATATTCGCCAGTTTCGCCAACTGTCAATCTTCTGTCAACAGAGATCCAGCAACTATCAGCCACTGCACAACGTGAAGGAGAGGTATGGAAAATTTCCGACACCGTCAAGCTGCCTTTGCCAAGGAAATCATGATCAATCAAATTTTCATGCAGCGCCTTCAAATCATTGAGGATGCCCGCCATTTTGTAAATGGCGTTGTCGCCGCGTTCAGGCGCCGAGCCGTGGCAGCTTACACCCTTGGTCAGCACTTTGATTTCCATCCGGCCTCTGTGGCCTCGGTAAATTTTCCCATCGGTTGGCTCGGTAATCACAACAAACTCGGGTTTCAACTTGTCCTCGTTGATAATGTACTGCCAGCACAGACCATCGCAATCTTCTTCCTGTACCGAGCCAACTACCACCAAGGTATAGTCCTCTTCCAATTTCAGATCTTTGATGATTTTACCGGCGTACACCATCGATGCCATGCCGCCTTCCTGGTCACTGGCGCCGCGCCCGATGATGACTTCTGTATTTTCGTCGCCGGTATAGGGATCGCATTCCCAATTTGCCGGATTGCCAATACCCACGGTATCCACATGAGCATCCATTGCAATCACATGTTTTCCATGGCCGATATAGCCAAAGATATTACCCATTGGATCAATTTCCACTTTATCAAAGCCGACTTTTTCCATTTCCTCTTTGATTCTGAGGATAACCTTTCCTTCTTGTGCGCTTTCACTGGGAATGGCAATCATATCCCGCAGAAACTTACTCATTTCCGGTTCATATTGTTTTGCCAATTCCAATACTTTATCAAATTTAACTTCCAACATTTTATCCCCCTTTTAAAATATGAACAGCAATTATACTTTTTTATCTGGACAGCGCTGCTTTGACGGCAGATAATTCCGGCGCAATGCGAGTTGGCGCACCGGCTGCCTGAACAGCCGACTGAATATCCTTTAGTCCGTTGCCGGTAATCAGCAGAGCCACCGTGTCCGTCGCAGCCATCACGCCTTGCGCTACCGCCTTTTTGACACCGGCCACGCCGGCTACACCGGCCGGTTCGCCGAATACGGCCGCCTTGCGGGCCAGCGTCCTAATCGACCAGAGGATCTCTTCATCAGTCACGCTGATAAACGCACCCTCGGATTCCACGATTGCATTCATGCCTTTTTGAAAGTTGCGGGGATGACCCACGGCAATCGAATCCGCCAGCGTATTGGCCTCCGTTGGCTGCAATGGCGCCTTGTCTTTCCATGCAGTCAGGAACGGTTTGCAACCGTCAGCCTGCACTCCCAGCACTTTGGGCAGGCGCGGCAGGAAGCCGAGTTTATGCATTTCCACCAGACCTTTCCACACACCGCCGACAGTACAGCCATCGCCGACCGACACCACTACCCAGTCCGGCATGGCCCCGCCATACTGCAAGAGCAATTGGTCCACCAACTCGATCGATACGGTTTTCTTGCCTTCAATCAGATAAGGATTGATGGCGCAGTTGCGATTGTACCAACCAAATTCAGCGGCCGCCGCCATGCACAGTTCCCAGGCTTCGTCATACGTGCCCTGCACTGCGAACACCTGAGCGCCAAACACCAATAACTGGGCTACTTTGGCCTGTGGCGCCCGCTCCGGCACAAAAATTGTCGCCGGCAAACCGGCTGCAGCTGCAAAGCCGGCCAAGGATGAAGCGGCATTGCCTGTGGACGCACAGGTGATGCGGTCGGCGCCTTTTTCCAACGCCTTCACAACTCCCATGGCGCTGGCCCGGTCCTTGAAGGAGGCCGTCGGATTTCGTCCCTCATCCTTCACGAACAGACGAGCAACACCGAGTTCCTTCGCCAGTTTTGACGCATCATAAAGCGGCGTCCAACCCACCTGCAGGTGTTGGATTTTGGTCGTATCCTCCACCGGCAACAGCGGCAAATACCGCCACATGGAAAAGACACCGCTTTTTTGCAGGGCGTCCGGGTTTAAACTTTTCGCCACCGCTTCGTAGTCGTATTCGACATCCAAAATTCCATCTTCGTAGCCGCAAGCCGGGCAATAGTAATCAACTTCCGCCACGGCGTAGTGTTTGTCGCAATGGATGCAACGCAGCCCTGTTACATGACTCAATCCGCCACCCCCGTTTTAGTGTTTGATCCGTTTGAGAAACAATTGGGTCCGTTCCTGTGACGGCGACTCAAAAATCTCCGTCGGCGTTCCTTCTTCCACGATCACGCCTTGGTCCATGAAAATCACCCGGTCGGCGACTTCTTTGGCAAACGCCATTTCATGCGTGACCACAACCATGGTCATGCCTTCCTCTACCAGGGCTTTCATGACTCCGAGCACTTCGCCGACCAATTCAGGATCCAGAGCCGATGTCGGCTCGTCAAACAACATAATCTTCGGGCTCATCGCCAGCGCCCGGGCGATTGCCACCCGCTGCTGCTGCCCGCCGGACAGTTCTCTCGGATAACTGTCCCGTTTATCTACCAGCCCTACCCGTTCGAGCAAGGCTGCGGCAATTTTCTCCGCTTCCGGTCGCGGCATTTTTTTCACAATCAGCAACGCTTCAATAATATTTTCCAGCGCCGTCTTGTGCGGGAAAAGGTTAAAGCGTTGAAACACCATACCAATATGGGTTCGCAAGGCGCACAAGTCCGACTTGTCATCGACGGCCTGCCCCTCAAAAAATATTTGCCCGCCCTGAATCGTCTCCAGCCTGTTGATGCAACGCAGCACCGTACTTTTGCCTGAGCCGCTGGGCCCGATAATAACGACTTTTTCGCCTTCCGCCAGTTGCAGGTTGAAATCTTTGAGGACTTCAACCGGGCCGAAAGCCTTATACACATTTTTCATTTCCACGATACAGCTCATTGTCGCGCCATCTTCCTTTCCAGTCGATCAGCGATCACCATGAACACAGAGTTCATGATCAGGTACAAAACCGCCACTGCCGTATACACTTCAAAACTCCGGAAGGTGGTGTAAATGATCTGCTCCCCTGTCCGAAACAGCTCTGTGATCGTCACCAGAGAAGCGATGGAAGAGTTTTTCAACGTCATAATAAACTGGTTCACCAACGGAGGAATACAGATTTTCGTCGCCTGCGGCCCAATGATGCGAACCATCGCCTGCCGGAAATTCATGCCCACCGACAGAGCCGCCTCCATCTGACCTTTATCCACGGCCTGCACGCCTGCCCGGATGATCTCCGTAACATAGGCGCCGGTATTCACCGCCAGTCCCAGAATGCCCGCCACCATGCTCGGCAGCTTGATTCCCAGTTGCGGCAATCCAAAATACAGGATAAACAGCTGTACCATAACCGGCGTTCCACGAATCACCCATACATAGAAAAACGCAATGGCGTTCAGGACACGGTTGGAGGAGATTCGGCATAACGCACCGGTTATGCCGAATACCATTCCAAGCAGCAGCGCGAAGAAGGAAATCTCGAGCGTGACCCAACACCCTTCAAGCAATATAGGGATTTTTGTGATGACGACTGAGTAGTCCAGACTCATGCTATTTCCTTCTTCCGCCAGCTATTTATTTTCCGCCTGTCAGCCACTTTTTGTATAGTTTGTCTGATTCTCCGCTCTGTTTGAGTTCTTTAAGCACGGTATTGATCAAATCCAGCAGTTCCTTATCGCCTTTTTTCACGGCGATACCGAGTTGGGCTTTGGTGAAGGGATCACCGACAACCTTCAACGCGGGATTGGTTTTATTATATTCCAGTTGGTTGAGAAGGTCATTGACCGCTGCATCGAGCCGGCCATTCTGCAAATCAAGGTTATGGTCGACAGTTTCCTTGTAGCTCTTGATCGTAATTTTGGCGCCTTTTTCATTCATTTCCTGAACGACTTTCTCACTGACGGCTCCGGCCTTCACGCCCACTGTTTTGCCGTTCAGATCACTGGGCCCCTTGACGGAATTTTCATCCTTGCGAACTACTACGATCATGCCGGTATCCATATAAGGCTCGGCGAAGTCCACAACTTCCTTGCGCTGAGGGGTGATGTACATCGCGGCGATAACAAAATCCGCCTGTCCGTTCTGCAGCGAAGGAATCAAGCCAGTGAACTGCATTTCCTGGATTTCCAGCGGCACGCCGATTTTCTTGGCGATTGCTTCCGCTACATCGAT
>DATMYT010000230.1:0-4746 GCA_035560855.1 Negativicutes bacterium
ATACAGACCCGGCTATCCCGATCGTCGCCATTACATCGCCCTCGGGCGATCCCGGTTCAGCTCCGGCCACTCTTTGCGCCATGGTGGCTGCCGGAACACGGATGTCGGCAACGTTGCCGCACAACCAGCTGATATACGATCCGCCGATTCCCAGCATCGGGTAAAAGGATAACGGCTGCACCAGCCAACTAACGCCAAAAGCGCTCAGCGCTACCGCATATATTTGCACCAAGTCCGTGAATTGGGGCATGACGCCTACCACTCCGGCGAGATATAGCGCCGGAACAAAATTGGCGATCAACCCTGCGACTATTGTAAACATCCCGATTCGGGCAGACTGCGCCTGAAAATCATAATTGCCTTCCATGTCGATCCTCCTCATTCGTTTATCAAGGGGGTGATCCTAGAAAAAGTAAGCGGCCGTAAACATGCCGATCAGCATCGCGATCCCGAGAGCTGGTTCCTGCAATCTCGGATATTTACCGGCATATTTGGATATCAGATACATGGAGACAAAGGCTACCATTCCGGCAACAAACTGCCCGCCGCCTTGAATCAGCGCCGGACTCCATAGCGAAGCAAACAGGCCGATCGCGGCGCCGGTCATGATCAGCTTCACCCAGGCCGGATTATATTTTTGGTTCATTTTCTTTATGGCGGAGTTCATTCGCTTGACGAAGATCAGCGCCACCAGCATCCAGCCGGCGTTGTTCAGGGCCATGCCCCAAATCGCATAGCTGAAGGCCTTGAGGTCAAAAGCTGCGGACCGCATTTCTACGCCGTATACTTTCGTCGCCAACGCCGACATGGCCAGTTCTGTTCGAGCGGCTCCGATATCGTTCATCCGCATCCAGGTGGTTGGCCCACCCAAGACTGCCAACAGTGCCAGCAGGATGACTACCGGGGCCAGAGAAGGCCCGATTGCTGTAATCATCGCCGCCCTCATCCCCTTGATGCACTCACTGCGTGGCATCCCCAGTTTATCAGCCGCCTTGAATCCTTCCCGCATAAACAGCATACTCTGGACTACAACCACAATTACCATGACACTGGAGGCAATCCACATTCCTGGACTGTTCATTACCGACTGCAGATTCATATACACCCTCCTTCTTTCTCATCCAAATAAACATTGTCTCGATATTGTAGATACTAAAAAGCAGGTTTGCGCACAGCACCTCCTCTGGCGTCGATATCCAGAATTGTTTCGACGTTGCCGCCCCTGTGCCCAATCAGCCAGTTGGTCATATTAGCGGCTGGGCAGGCATGATTGGGGATTATCTCAAGTTTGTCCCCGATCATCAGATCAGAAACTCCAGTGACCCGCAATTTACCGATTTCTTCCGACAGACTTTCCACTGCCAGCTCCGGGTGATCTTTGACGATGCCGTAGCCGCTAACCAGCGACACGCTGTGGGCGCCTTTGTCCAGCCCGAAGCACTTGCTGCCTGCATCCATGATAAACATATCCGGCGCCGGATGGGCTATGACCGTCGCCAGTACCGTGAGAGCGCATCTTTCCAGCGGTACGACTCCGAGCGCAACCTGAATGGCATCGTAGAACACATAGTTTCCCGGCCGAAGCGTGGTAATAGTCTTGTCCGATGCGACAAACGGCGCGGTAGGTGTGCTGCCGGTCGCCACAATGGGTACGGAAAAACCGGCGGCCTCTAGTCCTTTTTTCGCCTGTTTCAATGACCTAGCTTCTTCTGCTGCCACGCACTCCACATCGGCAATATTGCTTTTGCCATACACCTGTCCCGGATGAGTCGAAATTCCTTTGAATTTCAAATGTGAAAACACTGCAAGCTCTTTAGCCAACAAGGCTACGTTTTCCGCTGATACCCCCAGGCGATGCAGGCCACAATCCACGATGATCAGATAATCCAGTGTTATGTTTTCCTTTGCCAATGCGGCTTCAAATGCCTCCACCGCATCCAGCCCGTCGAAACTGAGCGTGATATGAGCTTGTCTTGCCAAAGTGATAACCCGGGCAATATTCGCCGCGCCCGCAACCGGATACGGTAAGACGATCTCCTTATGATCATGCTCGATCAGTTTTTCCGCCTCGTCCAGCGTGCCGACCAAGAAGGCAGTTGCGCCGTACTTCACCTGAAGATCGACAATTGCCGTACTCTTGTGTGATTTCACCATGGGACAAAGCAGTTTGCCGTTTGTCTGGCAGAGTTCCCCCATTTCCCGGAGGTTTCGCTCCAACTTGTCCAAATCGACAATAAAACTGGGAGTTGTAAGATCAGTAGCTTTTGTCACTTTATCACCCCTTTGACTGCTTCATTCCGTCCGGCCCAGCACTCTGCCCTGATAGACCTTTTGATGGCAGCCTTGGTCGACGGCTACCTGTCCATTTACAATGACCGTCTCGATCCCTGTGGAGTATTGTTTGGGCTCGGTGTAGGTCGCCTGGTCCTGCACCAGCTCAGGATTAAAGATGACAATATCCGCATAGTATCCCTGCCGAATAAGACCGCGTCCACTTAGACCAAGACGCCGCGCCGGCCGGTTGGTCAGTTTTTGGATTGCGTCTTCGAGTGAAAGAACTTTCAGCTCCCTTACATAGCGGGCCAACAAACGGGTTGGCGTACCAAATGCACGCGGATGCGGTTTACCGTAGGATAAAATGCCTTCGGCCGACAAACTCATGGCATCCGAACCGATCATCGCCTGGGGTTGCTGGAGGAACGTGATCACGTCCTCTTCCTTCATGGCGTAATAGTTCATCTGAACCCGACCGTTTTCCGCAATCAGCAGGTCAAACGCTGCATCATAGGGATCTTTACCCTGCAGTTCAGCGATTTCCGTGATGAACTTTCCTTCCAGAACCTTATTTTCTTCGCTGCGAACCGAAGACACAAAGAACTTCTCCCAACCGCCCGCCGATTTGACGAAGTTTTGCCAGCCCGGCAGACCGGCGGCGATTTCCTGCCGCAATCGGGTCCGTACGGTTGAATCACCAAGCCGTTGGATCATTTTGTCAACGCCGCCTTCGAATATCCAGGGTGGCATGCAGGCGGATAGCGAGGTCAAGCCTGCGGTATAGGGGTATACGTCATAGGACACCTCGATCCCCGAGCGTTCCGCTTTCGCCAGTCGCTCCAGCACCAAATCGGTCTTGCCGAGCATGTTTTGGCTCAACAGCTTCATGTGCGAGATATGAACCGGCACGCCACCGATCCCGCCAATCTGCAGTGCCTCCTCTATCGCGCCCATAATTCCGTCACTCTCTGTGCGTATGTGCGTACAGTAAATTCCTTTGTACGGTGCGATAGTCTCGCAAAGTTCGCCGATCTCTTCAGTGGATGAGTACTCGCCCGGCAGATATACCAGTCCGGAACTAAGCCCCAACGCGCCTTCCGCCATTGAGGCGTCGACAAGCCGCTGCATTTCCTTCAACTCCACTGCACTGGGGTTGCCTTTGGCAAATCCCATCACGGCGATCCGCACCACACCCTGACCCACCAGTGGCGCAATGTTCAATGCCGGAGGGGTCTTTTCCACATGCTGAAGGTATTCGCGGAAACTCGTCCAGGGCAGTTCAATCTTGACTGGGATGGAACCGATCAGGCGGGTACCAAGGTAGTCGATCAGAAGTTCCCGATTTTCCTCCCGGATCGGCGCTGGACCGATGCCGCAGTTGCCGACGACTTCAGTGGTAACTCCGCTATGTATCTTGCTGTTGGCATTCCGGTCATAAATCACGGACAAATCGGAATGAGTATGCATGTCAATAAAACCAGGGGCAATCACGTTCCCTTTTGCATCGATCGTTGCGCCGCTTTCGCAAGCTGACAGATCGCCAATCGCCACAATCTTGTCTCCGACGACTCCGACATCGCCCGGATAGGCCATTTTTCCACTACCGTCAACAATGCGGCCGTTGATAATCTTCAGATCAAACATTTATCGAATCACGCTCCCTGATATAGTATCCGGAATCACTATAGAACTGCGATGGCTTCTATGCCGCTTGTTTCAGCCCTTGGATTCAGCAAGTTTCCGGTAATTTTGCAGTCTTTCAAGAGCATCCCGTTCGGTCTTGGCATACAACTCCTCCGCCTGATCCGGGAATTGCTTCTGCAGCGATGCAAAGCGGACTTCGCCCATAAGAAAGTCGCGGAAATTCGTTGTCGGCGCTTTTGAGTCCAGACTGAACGGATTGCCTCCGCCCTCCTTCAACTCGGGGTTATAACGATATAGCGACCAATAGCCGCATTCCACCGCTCGTTTGGCTTCGGCCTGACTGCAACCCATTCCGGCTTTCAGACCGTGGTTGATGCAAGGAGAATAAGCAATGATCAGCGACGGCCCCGGATAAGCCTCGGCTTCGGCAATTGCTTTTAGTGTCTGGGCTTTATCCGCCCCCATGGCGATTTGGGCGACATAAACATAGCCGTAACTCATCGCGATCATGCCCAGATCTTTCTTCTTGGTCTTCTTGCCGTTGGCGGCGAATTTGGCGATGGCTGCGGTCGGCGTCGCTTTCGAAGACTGTCCGCCGGTATTCGAATATACTTCTGTGTCAAAAACCAATACATTGACATCTTCACCGGACGCCAAAACGTGATCCAACCCGCCAAAGCCAATGTCATAAGCCCAGCCGTCACCGCCAAACAGCCAGTGAGACCGTCTGACAAGGAAATCACGGTTTTGATAAATGTCCGCCAGTAGCGAATCTTTTTCTTTCATCGGCTCCAGCGCCGCAATCAGTCGATCTGCACGCTGCCGTGC
>DATMYT010000231.1:0-3019 GCA_035560855.1 Negativicutes bacterium
CCAGACAACTGCGCAAATCCCCCGGCGGAATAATGCCGAGATCCTGCCGAAGCCGTCCGGATGATCCGCCATCATCCGCCACGGTCACGATCGCCGTCAGATTATTGGTCTTTATCTTCAGGCCCCGCAGCAGTGTCGACAACCCCGTCCCGCCGCCAATGACGACGATAGAAGGTCCTTTATTTAAACGACGTTTCTGATAAATAATATCAACCAAACGATTCGCATCTTCCGGCGCAATCGCCTCAATGATGGAGCGAATAATTCGCCGTGTGGCGTAGAACATCGTTCCGAGTCCCAGGCACATTACTATGGCTCCGAACAATGTCGGCAACCAGCCGTAATAATTGCCGGTAATGCTGTAAACAGTCCAAAACAAGCCGCCTTCCACCAAGCCGATAAATCGGTAGTTGAGCAGCAGCGCCAAACTGAAGCCGGCCGCCACCACGCCGCCGGCAAACAAAAAGAACCAGCGCTTGATGCGCATCCCCGGATACAGCAGTTTCAGAAAAGCCATGCTTTACTCCTCAACCACATTATGTTTAATGTCCCGATGTTCCAAAGAAACCTGATATCCTTGTGCAATCAAAGACTCCATAACCTTTGAAGCCACAAACACGGAACGATGCAGTCCTCCCGTACAACCGACGGCAATAACCAACTGGCTTTTCCCTTCTTTTACATAGTGAGGGATCAAAAAATCAATGAATGCCTGCAGCCGACTCAAAAATTGGTGGGTCACCGGCCATTTGTCGATATACTCGCGCACCAATGGATTTTCCCCGCTCTTGCAGCGAAGCGGCTCCACATAAAACGGATTGGGCAGAAACCGAACGTCAAACACCATATCGGCATCAAGCGGAATGCCATATTTGAAGCCAAATGACACCACGTTAATATGAAGTCGAAAACTTTCGCTGCCATTTTCGTACAGTTCGGTAATCCGCGCTTTCAGTTGTTGTGTCGTCAGATTTGACGTATCAATAATATGCGTAGCGCGGCCACGGACATACTCGAGCCGATCCCGTTCCTGGCGAATGCCCTCGCTGATCCGGCCTTCCGGCGCCAAGGGATGCCTTCGTCGGGTTTCTTTATATCGATGAATCAATGTCTCATCAGAAGCTTCCAAAAACAAGACCTCTGACATCATGTTTTGCTGATCCATCTCGCCCAGTACCCGCATCAACTGGTCGAAAAATTCACCGCCCCGAATGTCCACCACCAAAGCGATCTTATTCACCCGACCGGCTGACTGTTCGCACAGTTCGGCAAACTTGGGGATCAATGCCGGCGGCAGATTATCGACGCAAAAATAGCCGAGATCCTCCATGAAACGCATGACCTGGGTTTTTCCCGCGCCAGACATGCCTGTGATAACAACGAGTCGGGGTTTTTCCATTCCACAGATCCCTCCTCTTTAAAACTCCACCGGATGATGGTTTACTCGCCGATTCAGATGCGCCAGTACCCGTTCAATCGATGTATTAATAACTTGTTCTTCGGAAATTCCATTTTTCCTCAACAGTTCCGCCGCCACAGAAAATTCGCCAACCGTTTCGCAATAGTGGCTGTCAGAGCCCACAATCAGCTTCGCTCCGAACTCTTTTGCCAAACCGACAATATTGTCGCAATGAGGCAAACTGCCCTTGCGTGAAACAGTCAGGGAACTGTTGTTTACCTCAAGCGCTACGCCGCAACGGGCAGCTTCCTTCACCACAGCTTCCTCATCAATCAGATACTCTGGATTGCCGGGATGAACGATCACATCCACGAAAGGATTCTGCATCGCCGCCAGCATCATTAGGGTATTTTCCTTTATTGTGCCATACGGAGCGCAAATGGTATGCAATCCTACAGCCACGATATCGAGCTTGCTAAGACGAAAATCATCCAAGTCCAATTTTCCATTCCGATCTATAGCGTTAGCTTCGATGCCTTTCAATACACGTACCCCAAACAGATGGTCCGGAATTGCCGTCTGGTTAGAAAAATGATAGGCATGCGCTCCACCCGGCATTGCAGGCCCATGGTCGGTCAGAGCGATCATCGCAATCCCCTTATCTGACGCCGCACAAGCGATTTCCTTGACGGTGCTGTAGGCGTGTCCGCTCGCCACCGTATGAACATGCAAATCTGCAACAAATTGCATAATATCACCTCTACCCTATTATACAGTATTCGTGCCCCGCCTGTCTTACCCTGCCATATGATTTTAACGGAAGGAACTTAGCCATACGTTGTGGAATCTAAATTTATAAAGGATTACGGGAGGCGCCGAATGATCCCCTTACGTGATAATATTCATCCCAATATCATCCCGTTCGTCACCGTAACCCTAATCGCTGCAAATGTCGTGGTATTTGTCTACGAACTCCGTTGGACCCCTGCCGAATTAAATGCATGGGTCGGCTTATTTGGCATGATCCCCAGTCGCTTCACAGCTGCATTTAGCACAGGTTCTGTAAATCCCGCCGCCTATTTTCCTTTAGTCACCAATTTGTTTTTACACGGCGGCTGGATGCATATCATCGGCAACCTCTGGTTTCTATGGTTGTTCGGCTCCAGTGTGGAATACTGCCTCGGTCATGCCAACTTCCTTTTATTTTATTTCGTCTGCGGCATTATTTCCAACCTGACGCAAGTCGCTTTTGACCCTACTTCCACAATTCCTATCATCGGTGCCAGCGGCGCCATCTCAGGGATTCTTGGCGCCTATGCCATCTGTTTTCCTCGCGCTAAAATCAAAACCCTGCTTCCCCTGTTTTTCATCTTCACCATCATAGAGATTCCCGCCTTTGCATTTTTGGCGATCTGGTTTGTGTACCAATTGCAAAGCGGCGCAGCATCTCAATCTATGGGAGGCTCCGGTATCGCCTGGTGGGCCCATGTCGGCGGCTTCGTATCCGGCGCGCTGCTCAACCGGTTATTATTGAAAAGAAAATAGGCTGGATTCACCACACTTCATTAAAACAAAGAGAACGACTACCGATTTTCGGCAGTCGTTCTCTTTGTTCATGTC
>DATMYT010000232.1:0-2016 GCA_035560855.1 Negativicutes bacterium
TTTCAATTGAGGGAGTTTCAAAACTGCTTCCGCAATTGATTTCTAGGAGAACTAGCATTTATATCTAATCTTGCCCAAAAATATTTGGATCCAATGACAAAAGCTCCGAAGCAACAGGTGAATAGTTTTGAAACAGCCTCATCAAAAAAATTATTGGCCAATAGGCGTTCAGTAGTTCTGCATTTTGGCCTGCATTTCCGGAGTTAATTGTTTGACCAGCTCTGCATTGTACGAACCCGTGGGCAACAGATCTTTCTCATCTTTGAATATCTCATGAGCCGCGATAGCATAAGAACGCGATAGCGCAGCAAACGACCCGTCTTTGACTGCCGGATCAACGTCGGTCGCAATGATTGAAACCGTATTGTCGCTATTGCGGACGATCTCGAAAGTGCGGAACTGCTGAGGGAACTCCCTTAATGATGAGGTTTCAACCTCCCAGAAGCCGAGTTCAGGATGAGCGTCATCAGGTGATTTTAGTGCAGTAACCGTGTTCCAATGACGATGTCCCACGACCAAGAGGATGAGATTGGGGTATGTATGAAGCTTGGCAGTCAGATTCTTCTCGGAGACGGCCGAGTATTTGCTCCAGGTCATTGAAGCGCCAAGACCCGTATCCGACAGTTTGATGCCTATCGGTATGTGTGCAGCGATGATCATGAGTTTACCTTCAGCCTGGCCCTTGTCGAGTTCTTTTACAAGCCAGTCATAACGTTGCTGGTCAAGAGAACCATGTCCATTGCTGCCGCCATCAACACAGGGATCAGTGTCCCTTTGAGTATCGTCGAGCACGATGACCTTGATTGGTAAGCTCGAGTTCGGCTCGAAAGTATAGCAGGCAAACCCCGTTGATATGTCGGATTGATTGAATCCATGTCCTTTGGACTTGAAGATGTATTAAAAAATTCGCTTATCCACTCATTTCTAGAAAGAAAACGGCGATTGGGGTCGGCTGGCGTCGTTGGTGGGGTTGTGAAGTTTGCGACAGGTCCTGCGCCTATAATGTCACCGTAAGGCGTGCGGCCGTCAATTACGCCCATATAGTAACCACGGCTTTTTATGCCGGTAGAATTTTTGGCGAATATATTGCCCTGGTTGAGCATTGTATTTCCGATAAGGGAACCTTTGATGTAATCATCCGGAGGGAACATGCCCATCCAGAAATGATCGTGGTTGCCAAGAGCCTGATACCAGGGGATCGTCTTATCAAGCCCTGCCGCCTTGTATTCGTCCTGATAATCATTATGAGGTCCGGGAATAGGATCATCCTTGACGCCTGAATCCGGGTTTATATTCTTGCCGTCAAGGACATCGATAAACCACCTGAGTTCGTTGTACTGAGCGCTGTTGCAATCATCGCCAAGAGAGATGCCGAAATCAAACGGTTTTTCTTTGTGGAGCGCGTTTATCGTCTGGACGGATGCATCGAGAACGTGAGTTGTGTATAGCATAGCTGGCGAATATCCTGAGATTATGCCCCATTTGTAGCCATAATAGACCACCTGAGCAGGAGATTCTTTATCGGTGATATGAATGTCGCTCATGGTAAAGAAGTTCAGAAGCCTTGTAGCATTAGTGGCTGATGCGCCGCTATAATTGGAGGGCATTATGTCGAGCCGCTTTACTGACTCAAGGCCCGGTCCATAATGCCAGATGCCATAGCCATTTTGCTTGAACTTTGAAATCTCATAAGGAAGAACCTTCTCTGAGCCTGATGGTATTGGGTCAGGCACAACCGTCCTTTGGATGGTCGTAAAAACATCTGACGCAATCGGGTATCCTTCAATCTGACTTTGATTTATGTCGGAACTCATTGAACATCCTGATGATGAAAAAATCAGCATGCTAACTAAAAAGACTAAACATAAACTTTTGTATTCCTGATATGGTTTCACAATGTCCCTCCTTTTAATCGTCCAGGCGGTGTGCCGAATCTTCCGTAAACCGAAAAATCCTTCGTGGGTCAGAGTCATTAAACAGGCAGATTTGATCGGCCGCAGCAACGCATTTTGAATT
>DATMYT010000233.1:0-5044 GCA_035560855.1 Negativicutes bacterium
CGCAACCGTAAACGCGTTCCCCTGCAAAACTTTCGCCATGTTCGATTTTTTCTTTCTCGTCAGCTACCTACTTAACAACTGCGCCCGGCTGCGATTCTGTTTCTACCGCTTTGTTTCGCCTGATACAAAGCCCTGTCGGCAAACTGCAGTAATGCATCCGAATCCAACTCTTCGGAAACCGGAGAATTACCGATAGAGGCGACCCCCAGACTGATAGTCACGGAAATCAGATCTTTTCCGTATGCAAATTGGCTTTGTTCGATAACGACCCTAAACCGTTCGGCAAAATGAATAGCTTCTTCCAACGAAGTTTCCGGCAAAATAATGGCGAATTCCTCACCCCCGTAGCGTACCGGAACATCCAGCCTGCGGAAATTCGCCCGCATCGATGCGCTCAGCTCTCGCAGAATCATATCGCCTGCCGGATGTCCCCAGGTATCATTAATTTTTTTAAAATGGTCGATGTCGATCATTACCAGGCTAAGAGGCCTTCCATAACGGCGACTGCGGCTGATTTCTCTCTCCATTAGATAATTGAACATTCTTCGATTGGACAGGCCGGTCAGTTCATCCGTCAAGCCAATTTTTTCGACTCCAGTGAATAGATGATGACGTTCCAAGCCAAGCGCAGTCTGCCCTGCCACAATGCGCATCATGTCATCCATATGCCGGTAATTATCGATTCTTCGATCATACTCCCATAGCAGTACAATGATCCCCTGCAGCAGGTCACGGGAAAAAAGCGGCAGAACATAAATCGACTTTCCACCGGAAAAAGTGACGGTAAAAGGTCTTTGTCTTTCTAAAGGATCAAGGCCCATATTCTCCGTATCACTGTCATTAGATATAACGGGCCAACGTTCCTGAAAAATCTCTTTGAGATTCTCCAGATCGGTGCGCGAAAAATTACGGGCTAGCACTTCGGACGTCTTATGCATGTGCGGCAGCCGCTGTACAGCAAAAGACGCCACTGCGTGCGCGCAAAAATAATTGCTCAGGTTGTCGGCTACCTTCGACAGCAATTGTGCCGGCGGCATTGTCGCCGAAACAAAGCCCATAATTTCATACAGAAGATCGCGCTCATCCGATGTTTGCCGCAATAGTTCATGCGTTCGGGTACAATGTATGAATCCCGCCGCCAACCGGGCATATCGTTTCAGTGCCGCCTCCTCCTCCGATGCAAAAGCATTCGGGGTCCGGGAAAACAGCTCCAACACGCCTACCGTCATTCCATCAACAATGATGGGTATGCCGCACATGGATAACATGTCGGCGCGAGCCAGTACCGGCGGGCCTTTGTGCATCGACAGTTCGCCGATAGTCACTGCCTGTCCCGTTAGATAAGCCTGCCCCTGAAATTTTTGCTCCGTCGCCACGTCCGGCAGTCGAAAAGATCCGGCGGAAGCAATAACCCACCAGCGCGCACGGTTCCCATCCAACAATGTAACAAAAACATTGTCGGTTGGATAAAGTTGCCCGATACCTTGCGCCAACCGGTCCAAAACCAAGGATAATGACTCGCCGCCCGCCATACGCTCCAGCATATCCGCTTCCAGCTTCTCCGCTGATGGAGCTTCTTCCTCCGTCGATTTTGCTGAAGAAGTAGGCAACGTAATCTGGACATCCACTACGCAAATATTCCAGTTACGTAAACGATCGATCAACTCTCTGGTAATCAGTGTTCCTTCCTGGAGAATCACCTTTCCCTGGTCAAGCATCACCTGGCCTTTATCGTTGAGAATCGTCTTGCCCAGAACCATTCCTGGCGCCAAGTCTTGAACTCTATAACGTTTCAAACATTTAAGCGGCATTTGTCCAACCTCTTTCATCCAACAAAAGCATTTTTAAAACAGTTCCAGTTGCTCCGGCTCCATCCTAGGCTTTTTACCTTTACGCTTGGTTTCAGTTCCTTGCCAAAAACGATTGGCCTTAATCCATCGGCCACAAGACGGACAATTAACGGACACCGTAGCCTCTGCCCACACCAACTGACGATTGCAGTGAGAACAGACAAATCGAATCATTTGCACGGGAGGCGCCTTGGTTCCAGACTTTTCAGCTACAACCGACAGCTCAATCATCGCGCATCAGCAGCGGCACTTCCGGCAACGCCAGAAAGTCCTGCACAAAGACTAGACATGCAATTTCTCTCGCAGCTTCCACCGGTCGAGACACGGGAAACAGACCCAAAAACCGATCTTTGAACCGAACATGATGCGAAGCTTTTCCGCTTAGTGTATTTTCCATATGGTGAAAAAGCTCCCGGGCGATGCACAGTTCATACAATTCATACCATCCAGCCGCCCATTCGCCACGCTCGGTAGCCGCTGATGCTGCATCGCGAATCCGGCGCACAAAAAACAGGGCCGCACTCATATCGTCTTCATATCGAGACAGCGCTCCCGGTAGCCCACTTTTTTCATCAATGCGAATAATACACCCCAAGCTTGCCAACATCTGACTGATGGAGTCGGCGCCAGACGGAGTACCCAGTTCTTCGCGCGCTTTTTCCGCCAAATGAGCGCCAAATTTAATAGCCTCCCCAATAATCCGGCGGTGATCCTCCACCGGCATTCGAGCAAAAAAATCATCTTTCATTAGGAAATTCATCGCCCATTGAAATTGAAGATGACGCCCTTCTGTTTCTGCCATAGTTTCGCATCCTCTATCGAAAAATATCGTTTCAAGTCTTCACAAACATCGCCTCTGTTGCACAGTTCGACGTAATAACAATTATTCGTCATAACTTGGCGGGCTCCTCTATTTTTTTAAGGATATAGCCGATACCGCGCGGACCGCTTCTGAAACTCAACGGCTTCCCGATCCCACCGCTCAAGCAAGGCACTCGCAGAACCTCTCCCTTGCCGCAGCTCCGTTCCGCCTTCATACAGGTCAATCATCCAGCGTTCTTTTTCCTTCGGCATATTCCATTTGAACTGGCTTCCCCCCAGCTCGCGAACCGCATGGAGCAAATATACCCCTACCGTAACCGGAGCAAACGCGCGTCGGTCCGTCAAGTGAATCTGCACGCCATTACAAAGCCGTCCCTGATATTTTCCCCACTGCGGTGTAAAATGAACCGGACGGAAATACACCCCAGGTAATTTGTAAGCATTCATCTTGTCCGCCAATTTTTCCCCATCCAGCCATGGCGCTCCCACCAACTCAAAAGGTCGGGTGGTTCCGATCCCCTCGGAAACGTTACTGCCGCCGAACAACCCCGTACCAGGGTAAACCAGCGCAGAATCAGGTGTTGGAATGTTCGGCGACGTCATCACCCACGGAATGCCGGTGTCTTCCTGCAACATGCTTCTCTTCCAACCGCTCATCGGAATAACGACAAGCCGGGCGCCGATACCAAACTCTTCATTGAACAATTTGGCCAGTTCGCCCACAGTCAACCCGTGCCGGATTGGAATCGGATAAAGCCCAATAAAAGAGCTGTACGCCGACTGCAACAATCCACCTTCAACTTTTTCGCCGCCTATCGGATTGGGACGATCGAAAACTACAAAAGTTTTGTTCTGTTCTTTGGCGCTCTGCATCGCATACGCCATAGTATAGATATAAGTATAGGAACGGGCGCCGATATCTTGAATGTCAAACGCCAGAACATCAATGTTTTTCAGCATCGCCGCCGTTGGTTTGCGAACATCGCCATGAAGGCTATATATCGGCAGACCGGTTTTAACATCTTTCTCATGAGGAATCGCAGCCCCGGCCACGGCACTTCCGCGGAGTCCATGTTCCGGCGCAAACAACGCTACCAGATTCACGCGCGCCCCCAGCACGTCCGCCGACGAAGCAAACTGCCTGTCGCCCCCCGTGGCATTAGTGATGAGTCCCACCCGTTTCCCTTTGAACACATCCATATACGAATCCACATTTTCTATACCAAGACGAACCGAAGGTTGGCTTACGGACGCTTTTGTCCAGCAAAAGCCAGCGTACCATCCCAGCACGCCACCGATAAAGATCAATAAAAAAGAAGCAATAAGCACCTTGATGAAAATCGGACATTTCCAGCGGGGGCCCCGCGTTCTCCGGCATCTTCCGCCTGCGCCCATAACTGCATCTCCTTCCCGTAAGCCGGGGATCTCGTCAGCATTTACAACACGGCAATTTCAAAACGGATCAGACTCACGGCGTTCGGCCCAGTAATAATTCTGCGCATGGACCCATCTTTTTGCAATGCATAGGTCAAGCCGATTCTTGCATCAGCCAGGTAATTTTCCTCCACTCTGGCCTTATTTACCAACCAGTACCATACCGCAGCCATTTTATCATCGTTCTGACCAACGAACGCTTGCAGTTCGTCTCTCGACCATAGTTTTTTTTCGAGTTTAAGCGCCACTTCCCGGACAGCCGGAACGTCTTCGAATCGAACTTTCCACAGGTAGCGGTGAACCAGCGAATACGACGCGTAAAACTCCGCTACTGCTGCCTGATTATACTCTGCAAAACGTCCAAAGCCGCCTTCGCCCCAACCACGCTGCGCGGACGGCAGTAAATTGGCAGCTTCATAACGCTGCAAAGTTCGCAAAGTCGCCCCCACACCCAGTTCCTGCATTTTTGACAATACTTCTTCGCCTTTCACTCGACTACTCCCTTCTATATCCATTTTTAATGGTCGAAATACAAGTAGCACAAAAGCAGTGCGATTTCATTTCAAGGATTTTTCGCACAGGTGTCGAAAGTCATCCTTAGAGGATAACTCTTGGAAAAGAGGTTTCATCATGAAAAAACTGATTTGCACCATACTAATAACAGTCGTCTGCTGGGGCCTGAATCCTGTTTTTCCTGCTTTCGCAGCTACGCAAAAAACACCTACCATCGCCGTAGTATTATTGGGATCCATGGAATTTCAAAACTTAAATTATTATGACATCGCCACCGAAACCCTGCAAAAAAAATTTCCTGCAGATAAATACAAGATATTCGTCGGTGATTACCCACAACAATTGTTCAACCGATTTTCCGACAAACAGGGGCTGTCGCCTGGCGAAACTCCGTCCGAAGAGAAGTTGATCCAATTGCCTGGTCC
>DATMYT010000234.1:0-2257 GCA_035560855.1 Negativicutes bacterium
ATATAAAAAAGAGCGGGATTTCACCTTCTTTGAAAGTGAAACCCCGCTTTTTTTTTTGCATTGCAGCTCTATTGGCTAGCCCGTCGGTCACGATGCTCTGTCAAATATTCACTGACGCGCCGCACATCATTAGTTATAGGCAGTTTTGAGATCATTTTCTCAAGATATTCTCGCTCCTGAACTTGTCTGAACGTCCAAGGAAAATTCATGTCGAGCAGCCAAGACATGCGGAACAGCATTAAGTCTGCAGCTGTCCGTATGTGTTCAAATCGCGCCACATGCCCTTGCAGAATATATTCCACTATTCCGGGGGAAACCTGTTGTTTCTCGTCGTACTCCGGCATCGGCAGTATGCGGAACAGTTCGTCGTCACTCGTCAGCATCTCCAGAATATCGATCTTGTCCGCATCCCGGATCATCCGGGCCAGAAATACCGACTCCTCAGTATCCGGGGGAATTTCACGTCCGTTGTGGTAACGCACAGCCTTTTGCACCAACATTTGTTGTGACCCCGGCAGCTCCGCAAGTACGCCGGTTTCCTGCAAAATTCGCACACCCATGCATCCGTGATCTTCCGAGCGAAAATCATTGAAGGTCCGATACTGCGTATATTGCAGAAAGCGACCTACGTCATGAAACAAAGCCACGGTTTCCGCCAAAGCGCTTTGTTGCTGTGTCATGGCAAGTGACTCCGCCAGCTCCGTCATCCGCTCACACACACGTGCCGTATGATCTTCCTTAAGCCTCACATGCGCCTGAACATCAGCATCCTCCGAATAAAAAGACCGGACATATTCCGTAAACCATCGCTGTAGTGAACGAATATCTGGTGAAAGCATGGTTCCCCCGTTCTTATGGCCTCATATTAATAAATTGGAGGTCAATGCCAAAATCCTGTGCCCGAAGATGGGCGATTGCTTTTTGAAGTTCATCTTTTTTCGCGCCGGACACGCGGAGCTGATCTCCCATGATCTGAACCTGCACCTTCAATTTTAAGCCTTTGATCGATGCAACTAGGTCCCGAGCCTTATCGGCTGCAATCCCCGACTGAATCGTCATCATCTGCCGCACAGTCCCTTTGGAAGCTTGCTCCAGTTTTCCAGGCGTCAATGCACGGGCGGAAATCCCCGCCTTTACCATTTTTAGCCGCAACACGTCCATCATGGCTTCCAGTTTGAATTCATCCTGTGCTGCAAATTTTAGTCCTGCCTCTTCCAGCGTAATTTCCGCCACCGCTCCCTTGAAATCGTAGCGTTGGCCGATCTCCTTCATCGCTTGGTTCACAGCGTTGTCCAAACTTTGCATGTTGACCTGAGATACCACGTCAAACGAGCAATCTTGCGCCATCGTTATCCCTCCTGTAAAAAAATTTTATATTTTTCAACCAATCGAACCGGATAATAGGATTCCTTTGCCTTACGCAAACCCTCTTCTCCCATGTCCTCTTCCCGATTGATAAACTCCATATCTCCCCAAGCGTGCCGGCAGCATTCCTGGTTGATCACGGCATATAACCCTTGCACGGATGGGTCAGCCTTTTCCATATGGAGCACAACCGTATCTGCATTCAAAGATTCCCCAAAACTAAAAGCGACCGGCTGACCTTCCAAACGGATGATCCCACCGCGCAACCCGAGCACATCAAAGTGCTGCAGGGCTTCCTCAATCGCCCGATATTCGCTACTCAGAACATCACTTGCATCGCAATCGCGATTCACGCACCAAGCCGCTGCCACTTGCAGACAGTCTTCGCCAGAGTCGGTTGTCATCGATTCATACTGCCAGTCGGCATGTTCAGCCCGAAAGCGATTTACAAAATTACGCTTGGAATGGTATTTGCGCCCCGCCAGCGTCCGCAGATCTTCTGCCTTGTAAAGGTAGTCAAAGTATGCCCGCTGGGGCTCCATGACAAACCGTCCAGGCCAAGCGTCTTCCAGCTCGGCGCACATCGTCGGCGACAGTCCCTTCATCAAAAAAGCGTTGCCCTGTGACTGGCTCTCCTTCACCGCTGCATCCACAGCCACGGCAAAAGGCCGGTCAGCGGCTGTAAAGGGCGTCAAAAAATATATCAGGCCATTGGCCTGCAACCGGACATACAAGGCTTCATCCTGCAATGCCCAAGCCGTTGAGTAGTTATCCCGCCAAACAAAAAGATTCGTAAAGGTAAACCAAGAATTTTCATAGTATCGTTGGTGAAAGGCCTTGTCAAAAACAGGTTTATCCGTCAACTCGATGGGCTTAAAATTCAATATCAATC
>DATMYT010000235.1:0-9546 GCA_035560855.1 Negativicutes bacterium
AACTTGGCAAATGCAAGCCGATTGTGAATACAAAAATAAGCTAGTGACAAGAACGTGATTTCGTGTCACTAGCTTATTTTTGTATTGGGCTATCTTTCTCTCAGATGTTCCAGTCAGGGATGAATTCTTGTTCAAATTCCCGAGGTGAATGTCCCTTGAAAAGCAATTCGGGATTTTTCACGCTGACCTTGGTGCGGTCCGGCACTGATTTGGTAATAAACACATTACTGCCAATGACGACACCTTGACCAATGACCGTTTCCCCTCCGAGGATGGAGGCACCGGAATAAACCGTCACATCGTCTTCAATCGTCGGATGCCTCTTGACGCCTCGTAGAACCTGCCCTCCTTTGGTGGACAGCGCTCCGAGTGTAACGCCTTGGTACAGTTTGACACGGTTGCCTATGATGGTCGTTTCTCCAATAACCACGCCGGTACCATGATCAATGAAGAAGTGACTGCCGATCTGCGCTCCGGCATGGATATCGATGCCCGTGATACTATGTGCGTATTCGGTCATGATACGTGGAATCAGTGGAACCGATAGAAGGTACAGTTCGTGAGCCAGTCGATTCACGCTGACGGCAAAAATCCCCGGGTAGGAAAAAATGATTTCATCTTTGTCTTCCGCAGCCGGATCCCCATCCAACGCGGCCTGTACGTCCGTCGTCAAAATATTGCGCAACTCGGGAATTTTGCTCAAAAACTTAAAGATGATTTCATCCGCCCGCTGGTTGATGTCGCTGTCCGTTCTTTGAATGCGAGCTGACTCATGTTTCAAAGCATAGACGATTTGTTCGCGCAACTGTTCCCGAATGCCAACAATGAGATCGCCGATATAGTACTCGATGGTTGCTGCGACCAGACGTTGTTTGCCAAAATACCCGGGAAACAAAACTTCACGCAGCAAATGAATAATTTCGATGATTGTACGTCGATTGGGCAGAGATCGCGAATCTAGTGGAATCGTATCGGGATGTTCCCGATAGTTGGCTGCTATCGAGCTTACCAAGCCGTTTATCTGGGCTTGAAGTTCTTCCTGACTCAAATTCATCACCTCCTGATAAGTAACGCAGGGAAGATCCTGATATGTGTATCGGATCTTCCCTGTAGGTACGATGAGTGTTTACAGATTGCGGCTGCCCCGCAGCTGATGCACCACTGACGCCAGTGTATCGATTTCGGCAAAGGTGTTGTAGAAAGCTATCGACGGTCGCACGGTACTTTCCAGACCGAAATGGCGCAGGATCGGTTGGGCGCAGTGATGCCCCGCCCGCACGGCGATTCCTTCCTGACTCAGAGCCTGACCGATTTCCTCTGTGGAAAATCCAGCCAGCACAAAGGACAGAACACTGGTTTTTTCTTTAGCAGTTCCAATGAGTCGCAGACCCGGAATTTTCTGCAGGGCTCCCATGCCATATTCCAGCAGGGAATGCTCGTAACGATTGATTGATTCTATGCCGACCGAAGTGACATAGTCGATGGCGGCGCCCAGTCCGACAGCATCGGCGATATTGCCGGTACCGGCCTCGAACTTGTTGGGCGGAGCCTGGTATACAGTCCGTTCAAAAGTCACGTCAGCAATCATGTTGCCGCCGCCCTGGTAGGGGATCATAGCGTTCAGCAAGTCTTGCTTGGCGTACAAAGCGCCAATCCCGGTTGGTGCAAAGATCTTGTGTCCGGAGAATACGAAAAAGTCGCAATCAATGGCTTGGACATCCACTTTAATATGAGAAATCGACTGTGCACCGTCGATCAGGACTTTGGCTCCGTGCCGATGAGCTATCCGTGTCATTTCCGCGACAGGAGTGACCGTTCCCAAGGCATTGGATACGTGAGCTATGGATACGATCTTGGTTTTTGGCCCCAGTAACTGCTCATATTCATTGAGCAGGATTTGGCCGCTGGCATCGACTGGAACTACTCGCAATTTAGCTCCTGTTTCGGCGCAAATCAATTGCCAGGGGACGATGTTGGCGTGATGCTCCAAAATCGTTACGACCACTTCATCGTCAGGCAACAGATTGGGTTTGCCCCAGCTACGGGCCACCAGATTGATGGCTTCGGTGGTGCCGCGGACGAAAACGATATCTTGGGCGGAAGGCGCATTGATAAATTTGGCGATTTTTCCACGGGCCGCTTCATACGCGTCGGTCGAACGCGCGGCCAATGTGTGGGCTCCCCGGTGCACGTTTGAATTTTCATGTTCGTAGAAGTAGGTCAGGCGGTCAATGACACTACGGGGTTTTTGCGTTGTAGCGGCATTGTCGAACCAGATGAGGTTTTTGCCGTTCACCTTCTCCGTCAAAATGGGAAAATCCCGGCGTATGGCGTTGACATCAAAGTGCTCGGAATAAATCGATCCGGCTGGCACGATGACCGGCGAGATGCCATGATTGCTGTAAGAAGAAGGATACGCGGTCGGCTTGAGGGGAGCCGGTTCGATAACCGTAAAGATGGAACGGGCTTGTTCGACAAAAGAAAACGTTGCCGATTCAGAAGGAATAGTCACGGTTGTTGGCACTGACTGGGCCTCTGCGCTCGGAATGGCTTTAATCCATTCCGAGGCCAGCAGGCACGGTCGAGGAAAATTCGGAACACTTGCCGGTGATGGGACACTGGTCGGTGCGGCCTGGGAAAACTCCGGGAAATATTGGCTGGCCAACGCGCTTAGCTCAGCAGGGTCAGGCAACTGAAACCCGGCAGGGATTGAAGTCGGATTATTTGTACTCATAGTAGTTGCCTACATCGACGCCTTCCAGCACCGCCAACGCATCATGCGTCAAAACCGCAGCCGAGCAATAAATTGACAGCAGATAGGAAGCGATGCCATCTTTGTCGATGCCCATAAACCGGACGGAAAGACCGCGTGACTGTTCACCGGGCAGGCCTGCCTGATAGAGGCCGATAACGCCCTGTTTGCTTTCGCCGGTTCGGACCAGCAAAATATTGGTTTTGCCAGCTTGGCTCTTTGGATTTTTCAACCCGTCGACAAACAATTTATCGCTTGGAATCAAGGGTATACCCCTCCAGCTCAAAAAGGGTGAGCCAAACAACGTCAATATGGCAGGCGGCACACCACGACGGGTTGCTTCACGGCCAAATGCCGCAATCGCCCGCGGATGCGCAAGAAAGAATGAAGGTTCTTTCCAAACTTTACTGATCAATTCATCCAGATCATCCGGCGTAGGAAAGCCGGAGCGGGACTGAACCCGTTGGGAATCAGCCACATTGTTTAACAAACCGTAGTCATCATTGTTAATGAGCTGGCTCTCCTGTCGCTCTTTAACACTTTCAATCGCCAACCGGAGTTGTTCTTGAATCTGATCGTGAGGATTGCTATACAAATCGGATACCCTGGTATTTACGTTGATCACTGTCGAAATCGAATTTAGCAGATATTCGCGGGGTTTGGCTTCATAGTCGACAAATCCTTCCGGCACTCTGGCGTTGACTTTCTGGCTGCACAAAACATCCAGCGGCGTGTCACCTTCCTTCACCTTGTTCAGCCGAAAAATACCGGTCTCCAGTGGCTTCCAGTCCAGTAATCGAGTAATCCAGCGGGGGGTGATGGAGTCGAACTGTGGTGCTGTTTTGGTGATGTTGGCCAGTTGATATGCGGCCGGGGCTCCCAGGGACGGGGCGACAATTGGGGCATTGATTTTGTTTTCAGCCATGTGTAGACCCTCCTTTATATTTAACGAATAGGAACGCAAAAATAATGGATCAGTATTTGGCGATACTGCTGTCCACTTCATCCGCCCAGGCGTTCATGCCGCCTTTCAGGTTGCGGAGTTGTCCAGTATAACCAGACTCTCGTAACAGGCGAATCGCATTGCTACTTAGCAGGCCTATTTTGCAGACAACGATGGTGTCCTGATTCGGATTCAGTTCCGTCTGTCGACGGACAAGCTGGCCATAAGGAATTGCCTTGGTCTTGGGTAATTTGCCGATTGCCAGTTCGTGTGGCTGGCGAACATCGATGATCTGAATATCAGCGCCGCTGTCAAATAGTTTTTTCAGGTCCAGTGGGGCGATTTCTTCCACCGACGGCTCGGAATCATCATTTGAATTAAGACCGCAAAATTCTTCGTAATCGATGAGTTCCGTGATGGTGGGATGCTGTCCACAGACTGGACAATTGGGGTCTTTGAACAACTTCAGTTCCCGGAAACGCATTTTCCAGGCATCAAAAGTCAACAGGCGGTTGATCAAGGGTTCGCCGCTGCCGAGCAGCAATTTAATGACTTCGTTGGCCTGAATGCAGCCGACGATTCCCGGTAGTACGCCAAGAATGCCGCCTTCCGCACAGGAAGGAACCAAGCCGGGGGGCGGCGGTTCCGGGTATAGGCAGCGATAACAGGCGCCTTTTTCGGCGTAAAATACACTGGCCTGCCCTTCAAAACGAAAAACCGAACCGTACACGTTCGGTTTTCCTAGAAATACACAGGCATCGTTTACCAGATAGCGGGTTGGAAAGTTATCCGTTCCATCTGCCACGACATCGAAGTCCTTAATGATTTCCAGTGCGTTTTCACTGGAAAGGCGGGTAGGAAAGGTAATGACCTTGACGTTGGGGTTGATGTTTTTGATACGGTCCTCGGCGGAAGCGATTTTGGGTCGGCCGATATCGCGCGTACCGTGGATGATTTGTCGTTGTAGGTTGGATTCGTCAACAAAATCAAAATCGACCAGACCGAGCGTTCCTACTCCCGCCGCCGCCAGGTATAAGGCTAGCGGCGCGCCCAAACCACCGGTGCCGATCAGCAGGACTTTGCTATTCTTTAATTTTTTCTGCCCTTCAATTCCCACTTCCGGCAAGATGAGATGTCGACTGTATCGGGTGACTTCAGCCTGAGTCAGTTCAGGCAACTCATCTTCCGCCGTACCGCCCGCGATGGAGGGAATCAGCAGCAGAATGTCGTCGGGTGAAAGCTGGGTATTAAGGCCTTCTCTTTGACGAATATCCTCTTCATTGACGTATACATTGACAAAGCTGCGTAGCGTTCCCTTGTCAGTAAACAGGTGCTTTTGCAGATCGGGATGTTTGACGGTTAGCGCGCTCAACGCTTCACCCACTGTTTGTGCGCTGACAATTACTTCGGATTGATTGTCAGTAAATAAACGGAGCGCAGTAGGGATTAGTAAAGTCACAGCCATGCTCATTCTCCTTTTTCTATTGTTTCTGTGTTGAACTTGGAACGGTCATGTTCAAGTGTCCATGAGGTAATTTCTTGGGCGATACTCTTTTCTACGGCAACGATTATATAAGAATAAACGGGCCAGGCATGATCCAAATCATAGGGGGAGGGAACGGCCGGATGATCTGGATGCGAATGATAAAAACCTAAAATATCCATTGTGTGCTTACGGGCAAACAGTTCCCCTTTCAGGAGATCCTGCGGCGTGATCAGAAAACGGTTATGCTTGTTTTCCGTGTCTCGGGCATTGGATATGGGCAAAATATGGTGAACGGATTTGCGGTTATCGGATGATACGATTCCGATCAGCAAGCCGCAGCATTCGAATGGGTATTCTGATTCGGCCTGCTGTTTAATTGCATCAATATGAGTTGTTTGTAACTGGATCATGATGAACTCCTAGTCCAAAGCTCGTCGCTCAGATAGCGAAAGCCATTGTCGCAGAGGACTGTTACGATGACGGACCCGGGCGGGACAGTGGATGCCAGTTGCAGAGCTGCCTGAACATTTGCGCCTGAACTGATACCTACAAACAATCCTTCTTCGCGGGCCAGCAGCAATGTCATTTGCTGTGCGTCTTCGGTATCAACATCAATTTGACAGTCTGCAACTGCGGGGTCGTAAATTCCGGGCAAGATTGTGGTTGCCATGTGTTTCATCCCTTCGAGGCCATGCAGAGGGGAATCAGGTTGCATGGCGATCGTCCTGATTGCCGGGTTAAATTCTTTCAAACGGCGGGATGTACCGATAAAAGTGCCGGATGTTCCCATGCCGGCTATGAAATGGGTGACTTTCCCTGCCGTCTGTTCCCAGATTTCTGGTGCGGTTCCCTGATAGTGAGCTTTCCAATTGGCCTCGTTATTATATTGATCCGGGTAAAAATATTTGTCCGGCTCGGCGGCGGCGATCTTTTGTGCCATACGTTGAGCGCCGTCCGAACTTTCCAGCGGGTCGGTTTCGATAATGGTTGCATTATAGGCCCGCAAAATACGTTTGCGTTCGTTGTTGGCATTTTTCGGCAGACAGAGAGCGACTCGGAAGCCGAGGGCGGCCCCGAGCATTGCATAGGAAATGCCGGTATTGCCGCTGGTCGCATCGAGAATGGTTTTATCCGGGGTCAATTTGCCGGACTGAATACCGGCCAGGATCATAGCGCGAGCTGCCCGGTCTTTGACTGAACCGCTGGGATTCAGATGCTCGGCTTTGACATGGACAGTGACTCCATTCAGTTCGTTGGCGATTTTGGTTAGAGTAAACAGTGGAGTATTGCCGATCGAATCAATAAGTTTCTTGTTCGGGTTCATAGATGGATACCTCTCTCCTTTACTCCCGTTGCTGCCATACAGGGCGCGGGTTATTTTCTAGCGACACATGGATGAAAAAGAAAAAGCGGACAGACACGCCTTTAATGCGTTCTCTCCGCTTCTGGATTCCCAGTCAGCCTATTCATATTTGAAAGTATTTTACCCCGCAGAGAAAGAAATGTCAATGGCAATCGGAGTTGTCGGATATAGATGGAAAATTGTTGTGTTGCATATTCACTCGCAAGGGTGTTTACTATAGGAAGAAGAGTTTGTTCAGGAGGTTGTGATATGGAAGAAAAGCTCAATGCGGTGACGCATGGAGTAGGAGCAGGGTTGGCTGTGCTTGCACTGGTAGCGCTGCTGGTTTCTGTGCATGCCGCGGGTGATATCTGGTGTGTAACCAGTGCCGTAATGTACGGCGTTTCGTTGGTGGTATTGTATCTGGCTTCGACACTTTATCACAGTTTTAGCGGACGCAGGGTGAAACAAGTGTTTCAAATTATTGACCACTCGGCGATTTATGTGCTGATTGCCGGGACTTATACGCCGTTTTTATTGATTCTGCTTCGAGGAACTCTGGGATGGATTATGTTTGGTGTAATCTGGGGGTTGGCTGTGGTTGGAATTTTGTTTAAGACGGTGTTTACGCAAAGGTTTGAAATCCTATCTACAGTAGGCTATCTGTTGATGGGTTGGTTGATCGTTTTTCTGGGGAAACCCTTGGTAATGGCGCTGCCGACGCCGGGCCTGATCTGGCTGGTGGCGGGGGGGCTTCTCTACAGTTTGGGCAGTGTGTTTTATCTGGCCCGTCGTTTGCCTTTTCACCATGCGATCTGGCATTTGTTTGTCATTGCAGGCAGTGCGGCTCATTTTGTTACAGTATATTTTTACGTGTTGCCGGATTAAAACAGTTTGCTGCTTGACAGGATGATTGGGTTGATGTATTCTAAACAAAAATAAAGTGACTGCGCCGATCAGAATAACTGAAGGCCAAAGTTTTCGGAATGAAAGCTTTGGCCTTTTCTTTTTTATAAAGCCGGAAAAAGAGGTAAAGAAATGAGTATCAACTGGGAGTTCATCCTTAAGAGTGTGCCACTCTACGAAAAAGCAGCATGGCTGACGGTACAACTGGCATTGTGGGGAATCTTGACATCGATAGTCATCGGTTTGGTGTGCAGCGTGATTTTGTATTACAAAATCAAAGGGTTGGAACCATTGGTTAAAGCGTACATTGAAATTTCCCGCAATACTCCCTTACTGATCCAGTTGTTCTTCCTCTATTATGGACTTACTAAAATGGGCATTACGTTGAGTGAAAAGACATGCGCCATTATTGGGCTTGCGTTTCTGGGCGGCAGCTATATGGCGGAAGCTTTTCGCGGTGGAATTGAAGCTGTGAGCAAGTCGCAGATCGAATCGGGCTTGAGCATCGGGCTATCCCAATTTCAATTGGTGCGATATGTTATTTTACCGCAGGCATTCGCAGTCACGGTGCCTTCGGTGGGCGCCAATTGCATTTTTCTTTTGAAGGAGACTTCAATAGTTGGCGTTATTGCGATTCCAGACCTGATGCACATTACCCAAGATATGATCGGTATGTATTATCAAACCTTTGAATCCTTGCTGATGTTGGTAGTTTCCTATCTTATTTTGTTGTTGCCGTTGTCCGCTTTTTTGACTTGGCTGGAGAGGAGGTTGCGTTATGCTGAATTCGGGAATTGATTTGCTGCTGGAGGGAATCAACCTACAACGATTGTTTGGCGGGTTGTTGATCACTGCCCGCATTGCCATGATTTCGGTTATCATCGGATCGGTATGCGGAATCCTTATCGGTCTGGTGCGAACGACAAAAATCAGCTTGCTCAAGGTGCTTTTCCGAATCCACCTGGAAGCTTTCCGAATTATTCCGATTCTTGTCTGGTTATTCATTGTTTATTTTGGTGTGACCACCCTCACCGATATTCATCTGGAGGGTGAACTGGTGGCAATCATCGTATTCAGTCTTTGGGGCGCTGCTGAGATGGGAGATATAGTCCGGGGCGCGCTGGCATCTTTACCAAAACATCAGGCGGAATCAGGCCGAGCTCTGGGACTCGGTTTCTGGGGACTTTACCGGTACATACTCATCCCACAAGCTGTGCGGCGCATGTTGCCCGGTGCTATGAATTTATCCACGCGGATGGTCAAGACCACCTCATTGGTTGTGTTGATCGGTGTCATTGATGTTGTGAAGGTCGGTCAACAAATTATTGAACGATCTCTTTTGAAAAATCCTACCGCATCATTTTGGATTTATGGTCTGATTTTTTTGCTATATTTTATGATCTGTTACCCGCTGTCCACATTGTCAAAGAAGTTGGAGCAACGGTGGGAAAATTAAGGAGGGTTTGTCATTAACGCAGAAGATACCCGCAGGGTTCTGCTGGAGATACAGGAACTGCATAAGGAATATGACGGAGTAAAGGTCTTGGACGGGATCAGTCTCAACGTGCATTCGGGAGAAGTGGTGGTGGTTTTGGGACCGTCGGGCTGCGGCAAAAGTACGTTACTGCGATGCTTGAATGGATTGGAGTCGATACAGGGCGGAGATATCAAGTTTCATGAGTACAGCATAGTGGGAGAGAAAGCCGATTGGCAGAAAATTCGTCAGAAAATCGGCATGTTATTTCAAAATTATGATTTGTTTCCTCACATGACGGTGCTGGAAAATATTTTGCTTGGGCCGACAAAAGTTCAAAATCGTGAACGAGAAGAGGCGCAGCGACAGGCGGAGCAGCTACTCGAACGGGTCGGCCTGCTGGATCGAAAGGATGCCTGGCCCCGCCAATTGTCCGGCGGACAGAAGCAACGTATTGCAATTGTCAGGGCCTTGTGTATGAATCCGGAGATTATGTTGTTTGATGAAGTGACGGCGGCGCTGGATCCTGAGATGGTCCGGGAAGTGCTGGACGTTATCCTTGGACTGGCTAAACAAGGCATGACGATGGTGATTGTGACGCACGAAATGGGCTTTGCCCAAGCGGTTGCCGACAGGATTGTGT
>DATMYT010000236.1:0-2317 GCA_035560855.1 Negativicutes bacterium
CAATCAGCCACTCAACCAGCTGGGCGAAAAGGCAATGGAGCTTCTACTATCCCAATTGAGAGGGCAACCGGGTGGCAATCACAAGTTGATTTTGCCGCATCAGCTCATCATTCGTGATTCAACCGTACGTCAGGAGACTTGATTTTGATTTTTTGAGAGAAGCGGGCGCTGGAGGCGCCCGCTTTTTGGATTCTGCAGGCAGTCACGGACTAGAGCTCTATGGTAAGCCCTGTTTTAGCAGAACGATAGATCGCCTCGAGGATCTGCGTGACAACAAATGCCTGCTCCGGCAGAACAATCGGGTCATGATCCTCAAGAATTGCTTCGATCCAGAGCCGAGCTTCCATGTCCGCCTCTGTTTCCTTCGCTCCTGAGAAAAACGCAACTCCACCTGTTGTTTGTGGCCTCAATTCGACCAATCGGTTATATTTCTCTCCGTTGATCACCAGATTGCTCTCCATCGGGTTGCTACCGAGCATCTCTGCCCCACCCAGCGTTCCGCATAGGGTGCACTTCGCCTCACGGATATCCGTCATGTTGAGGACCCACGATGCTTCAAGAAAGATCGTAGCGCCGTTTTCCATTTTAATAAACCCAAATGCCGAATCCTCCACATGGAACGTAGCGGGATCCCATGGGCCGAACACATTACCTTGGAAATGATCCGCCATTTTATGAAAAACAGACCCAGTCACACTCTTTGGATGATAGTTGTCCATCATCCAAAGCGTCAAGTCGAGCGCATGGGTGCCAATATCGTAGAGAGGACCGCCTCCCTGCTTCTCCATATCCATGAAAACGCCCCAAGTTGGCACAGCGCGTCGTCTGACCGCATGCGCCTTGGCAAAGTAGATATCGCCAAGATCCCCGTTGCGGCAAGCCTGATAAAGAAGCTGTGAATCCTGCCGGAACCGGTTCTGGTATCCGATCGTGAGCTTTTTACCACTGGAAGCAGCCGCGTCCAGCATCTTTTTTGCATCCGCCGAGCTGGCCGCCATCGGTTTTTCGCAGAGCACGTGCATGCCCGCGTTAAGCGCGGCGACCGTGATGTCGCAGTGCGCGTTGTTGGGTGTGCAAACATAAGCCACATCCGCGCGTTCCGATGCGATCATATCGCGATAATCCGTATAGACCTTTGCACCAACGCTGCCAAACTGGCTCGCCGCCTTGCTAGCGCGCTCTTCGACGATATCGCAAAACGCAGTCATTTCGATATACGCGCCGAGTTTTGCCAGCGACGGCATATGCTTGGCATTCGCGATGCCTCCACAGCCAATGATGACAGCCCTGAGTTTTCTACCTAGTGCTTTCATAACCACTCCCTCAGTTCTTTCCCTCTAGGCTGTCTACAATCTGCCGGAGATTGTCGTAACTCACTTTAATGCTCTCCAATTCCGGCAACTGATTCATCTCGTCTTGCTCAACGAGAAGGCAACGCACACCTGTTTCATACGCCTGCGCAACTAAGCCACGAATATCCAGAATACCGGTACCCACTTCAGTAAACTCCTGTGGATAATGTGCCGAACAGTCAACGATATCCTTCAACGTGAACGGGCTATGCATTTTCTCAAGCAGATTTACCATCTCGGTCTGCTTGCTTACGTCTTTGATATGCAGAAGCTCGCAGCGTTTGCCATACTTCTTTAATAAAGCTATGGGATCCTGCCCTGCACGCTGTGCCCAGTACGCATCCATTTCCAGTTTGAGGAACTCTGGATCTGTATACTCAAGCAGAAGGTCAAGAATTGGCTTGCCTTTCATGAGTTCGAATTCCTGAAAATGGCTGTGGTAATAGAAACACAGCCCTCTCTGTCTGCATTTTTTGCCGAATTTGTTGAACTTATCAACCGTGATCTTAAGCTGCTCTTCCGAATTAAACAACCCAAGTGGTAAAACGAGTCCGCCTTCTGTGCCTAGTTCCAGATGATAGTCGATCATCTCATCATCGGTCGGAATTGTCGGATAGACGTAGCCTTCCGCCGCACAATACGCTTTGTATTGCACATCCGACATCAGGTTCAGACCTAAGTAGATCCCCGGTCCTTCGTGTGAGGACATCACTTTCAATCCGTATTGATCCAAATGTGACCGCAGAACTTTCGCGGGCATCTCCATCGTATCGGGGTTACCGGGATGACGAACGATTTCGACATACTCATAACCAACTTCGGCAATTCGCCTCAGTGTTCCGTCGAAGTCTTTCAAGGAAGAATTCCTGACCGTATACATAGCCAGACCAATTGGTAGTTTCATACTTTTTCTCCTTTTACATTTTGTCGCTTTTATTTTGTCGTATGGTTGCGCTGTGCAGAGT
>DATMYT010000237.1:0-3095 GCA_035560855.1 Negativicutes bacterium
GTTTAAAGCAATATTAAGCATGAAAAAACAAGCAGACTCAAGGCGCCTTTTGTGGCCAGGAAGTTGCTTGTTTTTTCATATTTCTCGTCGTTGCTTTAATTAGCGATTCTTGTTTAAAATCTTTTCGGCCTTGGGGGCTCGCAGATGCGTTGCCGAGCCTAATCCAGACCCTAATAGTGGGCGCAAATAAAATTTAAAGGCGTCAGTGATATGATTTCCTGCCGGATTGATGAATTCATCCGGCATATGGCGAGTTTTTCCGGCCACCTCCGATAGCGATGCCAAGCGATAGTCAACCGAGTAGTACCCCGTGCGTTCCATCACAACAGAGCCATCCATATTGTGCCATAGTGCGAATTGTACGGCCCTCTCCCCTACCTCACGGGCTTCATGCTGGTCTACATCGGAAACGCAGCCAAAGAATGAGCGTTGCAGATAACCGAAAGTATCTGAGCGCACACGGCTTATTTTCAATTTGCTCTTGATTTCTTCCGCCAGTAAATCCCCCAACATTCCGGTGCCGGATAATTGAACATTTCCATGGGCATCTTTTTCCACACTGCTCATCAGTTTGGTCATGATCGGTTCGCCGGTACTATCCTGAATTCCCTCAGAGACCGCAATGACGCAGCAACCAATTCGATCATAGGTCTTTTTGACATCCAAAAGAAATTGTTCAATATCAAAGGGTCTTTCCGGTAAATAAATCAGGTGCGGTCCATCTGTTGGATATTTTTGCGCAATGGAAGACGCAGCGGTGAGAAAACCGGCATGTCGTCCCATCACAACGCCGATATAGACGCCAGGAAGCGCCCTGTTATCCAGGTTGGCCCCAATGAAGGCTTGGGCAACAAAACGAGCTGCAGAACCATATCCAGGCGTATGATCATTCAGAACAAGGTCGTTGTCGATGGTCTTGGGAATATGAATGGCCCGAAAGTCGTAATTTGCATTCTCGGCTCGCTCATTAATGATGCGCACTGTATCGGAAGAATCGTTTCCTCCTATATAAAAGAAATAGCGTATATCATGCGCGCGCATGACTTCAAACATCGCATCACAGTATTTTTCATCCGGTTTTTCGCGGGTTGATAATAAGGCCGACGAAGGTGTCAAGGCTACCTGTTCCAGATTATGCGTGGTCTCTTGCGTCAAATCAAGGAAATCTTCATTGACGATACCCTTAACGCCATTAATTGCGCCATAAACTTGGGTGACTTGGGGAAATTTGCGCGATTCGAGTACTACTCCGGCCATCGATTGATTGATGACTGCAGTAGGGCCGCCCCCTTGGGCAACCAATACTTTCCCGTGGAGTTTGTTTTCTTCATGCATTCAACATCAAGTCCTCTCTAAAATCGCTTGCTATATTTTCATACGACCAACGACATATTATTCCATAGGATTGCCCCAAAATCCTTCCTATTTAAGGGGATCTACCGGCGGAAAAGTGATTGCCGATGCCCGTGACTGTTGTCTTGCCATACGGCGACGTCGCCACCACCAGATGGCTGCAACAATTAAAACAACCGGCGACAGGATAATTACCGTCGCAATGAGATATAGGAACACATCGCCGGCGGCTACCCAGCTGTCTCGTATGATCATTTTTAACTTACCGAAGAAATTAGTTTCGGTGATTACCGTTACTTCACTGATACGAAGCTGAACGGTCGACATTTCAATTTTACCGGTCATCGCCTTTAGGCGACCCGTAGTGCTATCGATTTGCGAGCGCACGGTTGACAGTTCTTTTTCCACCTTGAGAACTTCATCGACCGTATTGGCTTTTGCCAAAATTTCACGCAAGCGGGTTTCGTGACGCTGCATATTTACCAGTCGCGCCGAAATATCTACAAATTCTTCCGTTACATCCTGCGCGGACAGGCTACGCTGGCGCACAACAACATCCGGGTCGGCAGCCAGTTCATTGAGGTAATCCGATAATTGCCCTGCGGGAACCCGCAACGTATAGCTGCCGTTGCGCCGACCATTCGCATCCAAAGTGACATTGGCGGAATCCACTTTCCCTTTTCGTTTGGCAAGCAAGTCGATTGCAAACTTTTCGGTTTTAGCTAAATTCATTGTTTCTAGAGTAACCTGCGCAGTTTCGATAACCTTGCGAATTTCATTGGCAAGCGGTACAGTTGATCCTGCGACGGGAACCGGCGCAACTGTTTTTGCAGTAGTCGTTTGTGGCGGCGCTTGCCGTGACACATCGCTTTTCGGGGCATTGCTACACCCCGAAGATATTGTCAGCAATAGCATCCCAATGAGCAGACCGGACATCATTTGTTGGGGAATTTGTTTGATATGATTTATCATATTACAAATTGTGGCCGCAATTGCTGCAAAAACGCGCATTGGGTTGTAGCGCGCCTCCGCAGTAAGGGCAGGTTGAAAATTGCTGCGGTGGTACATAGGCTGGCGGCTGTTGCGGATAAACAGGTTGCTGCGGGTATTGCTGCGGCTGAGCATATCCCATGGGTGAATAAGGTTGACCGGACAGAACAAGTGTACCGGCGATCATATCATGCAAGGACTGTTTTCGTTGGGTAAAGAAAGCCATGATATAACCAATCATCAACCAGCTGCTGAGAAATGACTTGACTACAAGGCGAATTGTGGCACGTCCCAACGTTATGCGTGAGCCGTATAAATCGGTTACTTTGATTCCCATAATTTTTTTGCCGACGGTTCCCTGCCAACCGGAGCTTTCCATCATAGCAAAATATGCCCATGACAAGAGAGCCGAAATGATCATGATGATTCCAAATCCGGCAATGAAAGTTCCAATTGTATCAGCTGCCATTCCCGGATTAAAAGAAGTATCCCGACTTGTCCGATGAATCACGCGGACAGCCATCATAGTACTTAATACGAAAGAAACGATTCCAATTGGAATCCCAATAATCGCCCCGTCAATCAGCAACGCTAAAAAACGGGCGCCAATCCCGGCATAGTTCGTCGGGCCATATCCGGGTTGTGGAGCTGCATAGCCGCCGTAAACTGGCGGCGGTGGAACCTGGCCGGAAACCATCGGATTGCCGCAACCTTGGCAATATGCAACTTCAGGAGAATTATCGCGACCGCAT
>DATMYT010000238.1:0-8363 GCA_035560855.1 Negativicutes bacterium
TCCGGCAACTCTCGATGGGCATAAATCAGTTCTTTGGTGATTTTTCCCAATAACGTAATTTCCGTTATTTTTTCTCGTTTGAACACTTTGAAAATACGGTCCAGTTTGGCAATATTGATATACTCATAGGTATGCGCCACCTGAGCCAACTCGGAATCAACTTCCGGCAGCACTCCGATTCCAATCACGTGAACGCCCATGCCGCGAGCGGCACGGGCGAATTCTACAGGCAACCGGCCTACGCCAGCAATTAGTCCAATTTTTTTCATGAGTCACCCCAAATTATAGTTCTGTTGCTTCTTCATCGCGACGGCTACGGCAAATTCCACGATCCACATTTCGCAAAAAGCGCAGCAGATGTTCCACTGGTTCGCTGGAGTCGAGCTCCTGTTCCATCGCTATAATAGCCTCCGACAGTTTCATGCCGGAGCGATATAACATCCTGTATGCTTTCTTCAAGTTGAGCCGGACATCTTCACTCATACCGGCCCGGGCAAGACCCACACTGTTCAGTCCGCAAACGCGAGCTGGACGACCATCCGCAATAACAAAAGGCGGAACGTCCTGTACAACTTTCGAAGCACCGCCAACCATAGCATTTCTCCCAATCTTCACGAACTGATGCACACCGGACATTCCACTGATAATGGCCCGGTCTTCCACAACAACGTGCCCGGCCAATCCTGAAGCGTTGGACATAATTACATAGTTGCCGACCTGGCAGTTGTGAGCGATATGAGTAGCGCCCATGATCATACAGTGAGAACCAACCCGAGTTTCTTCCCCTTCGCCTGTCGCACGATGAACAACGGCATATTCCCTGATAGCCGTATTATCTCCAATATACAAAAATGATTTTTCATTTTTGAATTTCAAATCTTGCGGCGGCCCACCCAAACAGGCGCCGTGATAAATCAAGCAGTCGCGCCCAATCGTAGTCCATCCTTCAATAACAACATGTGCGCCGATTTTGGTTCCGTCACCGACAAACACATTCTCGCCGATAACCGAGTAAGGCCCGACTTCCACATCGCGCCCCAAGCGGGCACCAGGATATATTACTGCTGTTTCATGGATCTTGCGCAAAGGTATCACCATGCTATCTGTTTTCATCTGAATATCAACTCCTCACAGGGTATAATCCATCGGACGTACTATTTGGTGGCGATGGACAAATGCCCAAAAACAAGCAATTTTCGAATTCTTCTTGCACAAAGTCATTTTTACGTGCTTTTTCAGCTATATTTCTTCCTTTTTCAGACTAAGGCAAAAGTAAGTTCTGCTTCAGCCACCATCTCTCCGTCCACAAACGCCTGAGTCCAGACCTTCCCTATATTGCCACGATATTTAATCATCTCGGCCGTCATCCTCACTTGATCCCCAGGCACCACAGGTCGACGAAATTTCACCCGATCCATGGCTGCAAAGAAAGGAGTGCGGTGTTGATGTTCCGGTACGCACATCACCATAACCCCGCCGACTTGCCCCATTGCCTCCAGTAAGAGGACCCCCGGCATCACTGGTCGTGACGGGAAATGACCCATAAAAAAGGGTTCGTTTATAGTAACACACTTGATCCCAACTGCCCGCTTCATAGGCTCCAACTCAAGTATACGGTCTACCAGCGACATTGGATAACGGTGCGGTAGGATTTTTTGAATTTCAATTACATCCATCAATGAATTCCACCCCTTTTGCTTGTCATCAAGGCACCATGCCCATATTTTGGCTGCTAAAGCTGTATTTAAGGCATGTCCAGACTGAATGGCCACTATATGTCCACGGATAGGACAGCCAAGCAATGCCAAATCCCCTAAAACATCCAAAATTTTATGTCGAACCAGTTCGTCGGGAAAACGCAACGGATTCAAGTTTGTTTCGGCATCATACACTAATGTATTGTCGAGGCTGCCACCGAGACCCAGACCTTTCGCCTTCAATGCTTCCACTTCATCCATAAAACCAATAGTCCTAGCTGGCGCAATTTCTCTGATAAATACATCCGGAGTAATTTCGAACTCAACCTTTTGAATCCCTAGTTTTGGGTGAGGATTCGACGAAGTAAAGGACACTTTCAGTCCATCATAGGGAAGAATTTTGATAGATCTGCCCTCATCAGTCACTTCTATTGTTTCGGACACTCGAATCTCTCTCCGCAACGCGGACAGCTTCACTATGCCTGCTTGTTCTATCAAATGTACGAACGGCAATGCGCTACCGTCTCCCACCGGAGCCTCCGCCGCAGACATCTCAATGGCACAATTGTCGACACCCATCACATAAAGTGCAGCCATCAGATGTTCTACCGTGAATACTTTGGCTGCGCCCTCTTCCAGCGTAGTCGCACGTAATGTCGATGTCACCCGACTCGCAGTTGCCCGAACTTCCGGCATTCCTGGAAGGTCAGCCCGAAAAAAGACAATACCGCTATCCGCCGCAGATGGCTTTAGTTCCAGCGAAACGGGTTTCCCTGAATGCAACCCAATGTCCGTATATTGAACGGCACTCGCCAACGTGGTTTGGTTTTCCAAAAAGTCTCCTCCTGTCCCTCAGAACATCAATGGGTAAAAGTAAGTCCTAAATACACTTTTTCATCCTGTCCCAGCCAACCGGCATCCAGTCGCAGACCATGAGCCAATCTCATTCGCGCTCCATAGTTCAACTTAGCTCCATCCATTTCTACAATAATTGAAGTAACAGGGAACCCCGATGCTTTTTTACGTATTGATGTTGGATTCAAAACTTTTTCGATAGCGCCAAACATACCGTCAAATCGACCAGTTCCTGCACCAATATGAATACGAAACCCATAAGGTAAAGCCTTGGATATGACTCCATATACCGACCGACGTCCCTGACCGCCAATATCTTCGATGCCGACTGACACAGCTGGAATCAACAGCGCTTCCTGGTTCAGATTGTACTTTGCGTTCACGATCCATGCTTCGGAGGCGCCGTTTTTCCATGGCGCTGAAGCGCTGACTTCTATCCCTGACGGTAGCCCCACCGCCGCCACAGCAGAACCGTGATCCTGCCAGTAATAATATCCGGCGGAAAACTGACCCAATTGTAGTGCGTCAGCCGTCGGAATTCGAATCATGCCGGTAGATCCTGTTACTGATGGAGCCGCGGCTGCAGGAACCATCGGGAAATGAAATGCAACCCCAACAATCATCCATACAATCATTTTTTGTAGGATTCTCATAAATTCGCTCCCCGCGTCACTCGGTCCGTCCGTTTTTTTCGAGCTCTTCCAGCCGTTTTTCCAAATCCCGAATTTTCTTCAAAGCAGCCGGCAACTTGTGAACGGCCACTTGCTCCCGCACCCATTCTTGGTGTGGCCGTGCCGGAACACCAGCTCCGAAATAGTTTTCTGGAGTATCCTTGGTAATGCCGGCCCGTCCGATAAAGACCGAATTAGCGCCGATATGGATATGCCCGGCAGTACCGGTCTGTCCAGCCAATGTCACGTGATTACCGATCGTCACGCTGCCGGAAATTCCCGTCTGCGCCGCCAAAAAGCAATGCTCGCCGACAATATCGTTATGGGCAATATGAACCAGATTATCAATTTTGGTGCCTCGTTTTACAATGGTGCTCCCAGTAGTTGCCCTATCGATAGCCGTATTCGCGCCTACTTCGACATCATCTTCAATAATAACATTGCCGACCTGAGGCACCTTCAGATGTTCTCCTTCTACAGTGACAAAGCCAAATCCATCTCCACCCAGTACTACGCCACTTTGGATGATTACCCGGTTTCCCAGAATAGTTCGCTCCCGCAGTGTAACATTGGGATGAATCAAACAATCGCTCCCCAGAGAAGACCCATTTCCAACGAAAGTATGTGGATAGAGAATGGTATGGGCACCAATATTCACATCATCGCCGATATAGGAATAAGCCATAATGGCTACCCCTTCACCGAGAACAACGTTTTTCCCTACCACAGCCATTGGGTGAATCCCGCATTCCTCCTGCGGCGGAGGATTAAAAAATGTCAACAAGCGGGTAAAGGCGACCCGGGGATTTTCCACCCGAATCGCCGGTTTTGCATAAGACTCAATAGAGGCCGGAATGATTACCGCAGCAGCTTTTGACGCAGCAGCACGGTCCAGATGCGGCGGCACGGCAAAGGTGAGATCGGTTGGTCCCGCCTCATCAATCCCCGTAATGCCTTCGATCCAGCCATCCGCATTGCCAATCACGCAACCTTCAACCAGTTCAGCCAGTTCACGCAATGTTTTTCTCAAAACATTCCCTCACTATTGCAATTTTTTCAGCACATCTTCAGTGACATCAATACCGCCCCAAGCCATACCGTTCTTATAAATCACGGCGCCGAGTTTTTTCTCTTTGGCGACTTCTTCCAAGACTTTTTTGGTCTGGGCTTCGATCTGCGTTTCAAATTCTTGCTTCAGACGCATGAATTCGGCATAGGCGAGTTGTTCTTTTTGTTGAAATTCTTCCGGTTTCAAGGTTGCTTTTTCCTTTTCCAGATTGGCTGTCAATTCTTTCGCCTTTGTATTAAGCTGTTCCTGCATTTGTTTGATCTTTGGGTTTTCAGTCATTACCTTCTGCATATCTACGATACCGATGGTCGAAGGTTTTTCTGCACCGCAACCAGCCAGCAGGACAGTCGAAACCATTATAATCACAAGAAAAGCGCTCCAACGAGTATATTTTTTCATCTGCATGTTCCTCCACTCATTTTGCATTTACTATTTCACTGATTACAGCATCCGTAATATCTTTCAGCGGTGCATGAACCGCTGGGCGGAGCCATACCATATCGATCTTTTCCTTTACCGCAACCTTCGTAACGGCAGCACGTATATCCTGAATCATTCGTCCAGACAGCTCCACAATCTCTTGGCGCTGTTTTTCCCGTTCCGGCGAAACCGTCGTTTTTTGCACGCGCTGGCTGCGTTCATCCATCCATCGTCTGGCATACGCTTCAGACTGTTGGGATAATTCAGCGGCAAGAGCCTCCATCTCGCTTTGCATGCGAGAGGATAGTTCCATATCCTTTGCTTCCAGCTTCCGACGTCGCTCAGCATCCAGGCGGTCCCGCTCTTTTTGTAACGTCTGTGTGTCTGTAGGAGAAAGCTGCACTGTTTTTAATTTCAGATCAATATTGAAGAGAAGGGGACGGTATTCAGTTTCCAATGTCTCAATAAAAAGACGTCGCTGTTCATTCAGTTCATCGCTCAACTGTTTCTGTTTTTTGTCGAGGGTAGCTTTATCCTCATTCTGGCGAACTTTCATCGCTACCTCAAATTCTCGACGGTCCGCCTCAAGCTCTGACGTATTGTCGGCTGCTTTGGCATCCGCTGCCATCAGGGATTGTTCCATCTGTCGCAGTCTCGCCCGGTCCGGATGCCTCTCCAATAACTTTTGCATATCCACTATGGCATGAATTGGAATCGCCGGCGGTGTCGAAACCGGCACGGATGAAGGAGTTGTTGTGCAACCTGCACTCCAAAACAATATGCAGCCCAACACCAAGGCGGCGATGATCTTTCGCTGCTGTTTGAACCGCATAGGCTTTCCTCCCCGTAAAAAAGGCCGAGCGCTGGTCTCCCCCGCCCGGCCGCTCGTTACTTCTTACTTTCGTCTATTTACCAGAGATTTTTTTCACACATTCGTCCGTAATATCGCTACCGCCATAAATAACGGCGCCTTTATCGACAACCACGGCTAGTCCTTTGGCATCGGAAACTTCTTTAATCACAGCATCCACCTTGTTGAACAAAGGAACCATTAATTCTTGGTTCTTCAATTGAAGACGTTGCTGTAATTGCATGTAGTATTCTTGTTTTTCCTTGTCCCCAAGGCTGGCAGCTTTAGCGTCGAATTCTTTTTTCGCCGCTTCCGACTCAGTTTGCATGGTAGACTGTACTTTAGCCATGTCAGGGTGTTGCTGCACCAACATTTGATAGTTGACCACACCAACATTGGAAGCCGCAGCGGCGGAAGCTACATGGGTTGTCTGCGAAACAGCCAGTCCAGCCACTCCGAACAGAAAAGCTGCCGCGATGGCGAGCGCCACTATTTTTGCGTTTTTCTTGTTTCTGAACACTTACGAAAGACCCCTCTCAAAATTATTATCCCTTGGCTTTTTTGCCTATCTCATTATAACAGGCCGTCCAGTGATGCACAATATTGACCGGCAAAAAGTTGCTGCAAATTGTACTCACAAGTGCCCCACTAGTCGCAGCCAGTTGCTGTCGTTGGTCAAAACAAATTCCGCGCTGAGAAAATCATGCAATTTGTAGCGGATTCCCACTTCATTGCGATCAATTCCTGGCCACCGTTCGGCGCGCAAAGACCACCGACCACCCAATCCCTGATTCAGCCACAAGCCAAATTCCCGGTCATTGGTCCGATAACGGGCGCCGGCCCACGTATCAGAACCAAATTGATGTCCCCATCCTGGCATGACCTGCCAGGTCATGGTTCCTGGAAGTACCTTTACCTCCAAAAACAATTCATCATTCGAGCCTATTAACCTTCCCACATGGGCTTTGCCGGAAATGTTTTCCTTATCCCGTCCGATATCCAAAAATACTTCGGCGGTAATCCTGTAGGTTTCCGCTTCCACTGACACTGCTACTTCCGAATCCACTCCCGGCCGCACTACCGGAAGGACTTTTAAATCAAGCTGTCGAATTACCGGGTCCGCTAATGTAGCCTGCCGAACTTTTTCCGTAAAATATTTCAAATGACGTTCGACATACTCGACCGGCAGTCCGCGCAAACTTTGCGCTTGCAGCTCGACGGCAGGACGGGCATGCACCAGCAGCAGATTGGGAATTGTATTGGAGCGCAAGAACACTCGAGCTTCCTTCACCAACTGCCCGGTTGGGAACAACGAAAGACGCACGTTTGTCCGGCGGCCCGCTTCCACATCCAGACTGAAATGAAACTCCGGCAATCGGCGGCGCAAAATGTCGCGAATCAGTTCTCTCGCGACGCCAGAAGCCCAGTCCACAGCATCTACCGGCAATCCGAGCAGCGCGTCTTTGATTTCTTCTTCCATTTTTCCCATATCTGTTTTGACAAGAGGAATTGATTCTATTGCAACACCGCTATAATCAACCTGTATGTCTACGTCTCGTACGGTATCACCCCAGGGGGTAATTCGAACAAGGATTCTAGCTGTTGTCGACGGTTCGATCACAACGCTTTCCACTGTATACCCGACCAATACCCGGTCAAAAACATCCCGGACTAATTTTTCATAATGTTCTCGTTGCTGGGATACTTCTATGGTCTTACGGCCAAGCAGCAAATGCTCACCGATAGTTTTCACACTTTCCGACATCCGTCGCAAAACACGCGAAGAAGAAGTAGCATCAGTTATCACCTCGACCTGCACCAACTCCACAGTCGGCGCACTGTCAGCCAGGTTTACCATCGCGCACTCGCCTACGATGGACGAAAAAAAACAGATACTGCCTAAAACGAATGAGACGACCGTCTTCCACTCCACACAGAGCATCTTTTTCATTTCATTCCTTTCGACTGGTCATTACTGCAAGGGAAGAGTCAGGCGATCGCCTGACTCTTCCCTTGCTTTTGATGATTATGTCTTAGAATTGTCCGCCAAAATTGAAGTGAGTTCGTCCGCCCTGACTGCTGAGGCCGTAATCAATACGAATAGGCCCAAACGGCGTGACCAAACGAACACCAAAACCGTATCCAAACTTGAGATCTTTGATGAAATCAAAGCTATCACTTTCCCACGCGTTGCCGAGATCAGCGAATAGGGCGCCTGATACTCTTTTAGCGATGGGAAAACGATATTCCATTGAGGTAGTAAACAAGCGGTTTCCTTTAAACTGATCATCGCGATAGCCACGAAGGGTATCTATGCCCCCTGCGGTAAATTTTTGCATAACAGGAATATGACCCGATCCATAACCGAACATACCACGGACTGCAACAACTTGTGTTTTTCCCACCTTCCAATAGTGGCGTCCGTCCAAAGTATACTTGTTAAAGTTGAAGTCACCACCCAAACCGGCCAGTTCAGCGGCCAAAGAATATCGGGTTCCCTCCGACGGGTTAGTGGTGCTATCCCGTGAGTCGAACACACGGGCTAACGTGATACTGCGTGTCAACCCAAAATTGTCTTTGATGTAATTGGGAGCATACCCAGCATCTGTCTCATAATTAGCTCCGGACACATATGCCGCATACTCATCCCATCGGTTCTTAAACGTGATGAAATGCGTAAGATTGTCATTAACGGGACGACCAAACGTAAAATCAAATCCCCGATAACGTCGATTGTAAGTCGCAACATTATCCCCATTTGAATTGTAATCGGAATACTGGTTGAGCATGTTGTAGAAAGT
>DATMYT010000239.1:0-2224 GCA_035560855.1 Negativicutes bacterium
GGCGGATACCCGGGCCGCTTCTTCAGTAATCGGATATTCCCGGCAGAGACCATCGACCAAGTAATCGCCAAGCCGGGCAATCTCCGACACTTCCAAGCGCTCCGATAAAACAATGATGAATTCATCGCCGCCTAACCGCGCGACAAATCCTTTTTCGCCGACTATCGCCTGTATTTTTTTACCTGCGGCTACAATCAAGCGATCTCCTGCCGAATGCCCAAAGTTATCATTGATGCTTTTTAAATCATCCAGATCAATAAAAAAGACAACACCGCCGCCATCCCCCTGCGATACCGCTTCTAATTCCACCTTCAGTCGCTCCGTCAGGCTGGCCCTGTTGGGAAGACCAGTCAAAGTATCATGGTACGCCATGTGACTAATCTTCTCGTGCAGCATCTCACGCTGCACCAGTTCCCGTTTTAGCTCTCCTCGCAATTTAGATCCTTGCAGCGCCAACGAGGCAAGATCTGCAAACTGCTGCAGCATTTCTATTTCGTCGGCAAGCAATGGGCGAATATTCGTTTTCCAGGTTATCGCTAAAGCGCCCACCACTTTCTCTTCCCGTTTTAATGGGAAAATCACGGCAGTACGTTGATCGTCCCACAACGTTCCGCGTCGACGCTTCGAAAAGTTTTGATAATCCTCTACGTATTGCAGATTTCCTGTCGCCAACACAGTTGACAAGAGGCCCGTCTCCATCGTCAACTCTTTACCTAATAACATATTCCGGTTTCCTCGTACATACCGGATCATTGCATGTCCGGTTTCCATCAATACAATATAGCCATCTGTCGCTTCCACCAACTCTAGTCCGCTATCCAGCATGCTTTGCATCTGAGCGTCAACTTCGGCGTTATTATCGGCGATTAGGCGGGTCATCGCATGATACTGGCGTTCTCGCAAGCGCAGTTTCCCTTCGGCTTCCTGTCGTACCTGAACTTCATCAACCAGCTGTTGATTGGTACGTTGCAAGGTATCAGTAACGGCGATCATTTCCTCGTTCATGGCCGTTAATTCTTCGTTAGAAGCCGTCAGTTCAGTTTCCGCACGAGTCCGCTCACTTACTTCCTCTTCCAGCGCGGCATTCATTTGCTCCAGTCGCTGCGCTCCTTTTTCTCTTTCGCGGCTCTGCCGCAATATTATCGCAGCCAGACCTGCCAGAACAACAAAAGACAATGCAGCATTGCGGCCTGTCGTTTTTTGGAGATCCAACATGGCAATAGTCTTGTCTTGTACGGTTACTGCAGCCCATGCCGCTCCATATCCGGGCATTTTCACCGGAGTATAGCTGCAAAGCATGGTGTCTCCGTTGGTATCGATATATTCCGTCGTACCAGATTCACCGGCCAGCACTTGCTTCACTATTTGCTGCAGCCCTGATGAAATTTCGATTTTTTCGTGTTCCAGTCGATAATCCTGCCCCTCGAGCAAAACCTCACCTTTGTTATCCCGGGCTACCGCTATCCGGTCGCCATTCTTGTAATTATGCTGCAGTTTGACTTTTTCCCATTCCGGATGCGCCACCACAACGCCATCTTCGTCCAGAATATAAGTGTATCGATCATCCCCGCGATAATGCTGCCCTACTCGTTCCTGAACACCATCCACCCGCAGAAACGCCGCAAACACACTTACTACAACGTCACCCTGCATCACCGGAAAAAACACGCCCGTCACAGTAGTAGGCGCACTGCTGTCAACGCCAAAGGAATAAAAAGATGGGCTTACAAACGGACGCTTATCACCTTGGATTTTTTGGAACCACCAACGGTCGGGACGAGCTGCCTTCTCCCCGCGCACACGAGCAGTCTGCACTCCGTCAGGAACTCGCTGAATCACCATATTGTCAAAAAAACCATGCTGGGAAAAACGATCATTAATAAAAGACTGCTGCCGCAAAGCATCCATGCTTTTTATTTCTTGCGCTTGCGCCATTTCCCCGACCACGCGATACGCGGTCTCATAAAATGACGCCACCCCGAAGGCAACATTTCGCGTGTGAATTTGATTTTCCCGTATAATTCGTTCAGAATACGTCTTTGACGCAAAATAATAATTTGCCATGTTGAACATGACAAACGCCATCAATGTGCCCCCAAGAATCCAACGAACCATCTTTGTTGTAATCTTTTTTTTCACAATATGCCCGCGCTCCCGGTACCAGCAAAATACAATACTGCAATGCTGTTCCACTCGTCAACAGAAAGCCACTTTTGCATTATTA
>DATMYT010000240.1:0-2118 GCA_035560855.1 Negativicutes bacterium
CTATTTATACTCCGGCGGCGGCTAGAGCAGCGCCGACAATTTCTTTTGCTTCAGCCTGAATTTGCTTTAGATGCTCGGCGCCCTTGAAACTTTCCGCATAGATCTTGTATACGTCTTCCGTGCCGGACGGACGAGCTGCGAACCAACCGTTTTTCGTACAAACTTTCAGTCCGCCAATAGCAGCGTTATTGGCCGGTGCTCGGGTCAGCTTGGCGGTGATCGCCTCTCCCGCTAGCGTATCCGCGGTTACTTGCTCTGGTGAAAGATGCGATAACACATTTTTCTGAGCCGGGGTAGCGGTAGCGTCGATTCGCTCATATACCGGCGCACCAAATTTTTCCGTCAGCGCCAGATAATGCAATCCAGGATCTTTACCTGTTTTTGCCGTGATTTCTGCTGCCAGCAAGGAAAGGATAATCCCATCTTTGTCGGTTGTCCAGGCAGTGCCGTCTTTTCGGAGGAAAGAAGCTCCGGCGCTTTCCTCTCCGCCAAAACCTAAAGAGCCATCAATCAGTCCATCAACAAACCACTTGAACCCAACTGGCACTTCGGCTAATCTTCGGTCCACGTTGGACGCTACTCTATCGATCATGGACGAGCTGACTAATGTTTTGCCGATAGCAGCGTCCTTGCGCCAGCCTTTACGATTGGCGAACAGATAATTGATGGCAACTGAGAGAAAATGGTTGGGGTTCATTAAGCCTACACTTTTGGTAATGATTCCATGACGGTCAAAATCGGGATCGTTGCCAAACGAAAGATCATATTTTCCCTTCAAATCGATCAGGCTGGACATCGCATAGGGTGAAGAACAATCCATGCGAATTTTGCCGTCGCTATCGAGAGTCATGAAACTAAAGGTTGGGTCAGGATATCCATTAAGGATTTCAATATTGAGTCCGTACCTATCGGCGATTGGTTGCCAATAACCAAGCCCTGCGCCGCCCAACGCATCTGCTCCAAGACGGAGTCCCGCAGATTTGATGGCTTCCATATCAATGATGTTTTGCAGATCATTGACGTAGGGGACAATATAATCATATTTGTGAACATTCGCTGCTTGGCGGGCTTTTTCATAAGACATTCTTTTCACGGCTCGGTTGCCGTTTTTCAGCAATTCGTTCGCAACGTCCGCAATCCATTGCGTGACATTGGTATCCGCTGGGCCTGCGTTTGGCGGATTGTATTTGATCCCCCCGTTGTCTGGAGGGTTGTGTGATGGTGTAATGACGATACCATCCGCTAAACCGGTGCTGCGTTCCTTGTTGTACGTCAATATCGCATGAGAAATGGCGGGCGTCGGCGTGTAATTCATTTCCAGGGAAATCATCGTTTCGACTCCATTGGCGGCCAATACTTCCAGTGCTGAGATGAATGCGGGTTCTGACAGTGCGTGGGTATCAAAGCCTAAAAACAACGGCCCGTTGATGCCTTGTTCGCGTCGGTAGGTGCAGATAGCCTGCGTGATGGCGAGAAGATGATCTTCGTTGAAACTGCTCAAAAAAGAATTGCCGCGATGTCCCGACGTACCAAACGAAACCCGCTGCGATGATTCGCTGATATCAGGGCGATTAGTATAATAGGCGGAAATGAGCCGAGGAATATTGACCAACATCGATACGGGGGCTTTTTTGCCTGCGAGTGGATGAACTGCCATGACAACCGTACCTCCCTACTGACTCTATAATTTTATCTTTTCATTATTCCCTGTAGAGAGGAGAAAATCCTACTTGAAAGCGGATAGAAAAAAGACCCACTGGAGGTGGGTCTTTTTGACTTATTGTGTGAGAACAAGTGCAACCGTGATTATACTTCCAAATCAATTTGCTTTCGAAAGAGCTGTTGTTCCGTTGTGCCCGTTGTAGCAGGTTGGGTGGCGGCGTTTGAGACAGCGGAGGATTGTTGTGTCTGATCTTTTTGCGTTTCTGTCTTTTTTTCTCGCAGTTGTTGAATTTGGAGATCAATGTTTTGAATTTGTAGTTGGATGGCCTGTACTTGTTTGGTTTTGTCTTCCGTTTTAATGGTTTTGTCATTGTTGATGTCGTTGATTTGTTTTTGCAACTGTTGTTTCTGTTTTTGCAGCGCTTTTACTTCACTGTCTGAATCTGAACTTTGAGA
>DATMYT010000241.1:0-3226 GCA_035560855.1 Negativicutes bacterium
GCCATTATGTCCGAACTTGGCGTTATTGAAAAATACGCTCATAAATAGAAATTAATCCGGAATAATGATCATGATGAAAGTGAGATGAAAAGCAGATGTCGCATATTCATATCCTGGAGTTATCGAAAGGCGATAATGTTATCGAAGCGGTTAAAAAATTCGCCGAAAAGCAAAATTGGGCAGAAGGCATTGTGCAGGGCGCCTTGGGCTCGGTGGTTAATGTCAGATTGAACAATGCTGCAGAAAACGTTATTCCGCCTCGCGTACAGACGACGGAAATAGAAGGGCCATTTGAAATACTTAGTTGTACAGGGGAAATTATTCGCCGCGAAGAGGGCTACTACACTCACATTCATACATCCGGATCGCTCAGCAATTCCCATGTGTTTGGCGGCGGACTTCAGGCGGCGGAAGTTTTTAAAGGCTTAAAAGTGTACTTGCAACAAATTGGGTAAATCAGCCGCGAAACTTTCGTGGATTAACTAATTTGCAGGGAGAATTTTTCGCAGAAAAGGGGTGCGGACGACATGGAAACGTTATTGTCGGTGAAAGACCTGCAAATCAGCTTTCAAACAAATCAGACCAAGCTCATCGGGACGGATAAAATATCCTTTGATGTAAAGGCAAACGAAACCGTAGGAATTGTCGGCGAATCAGGCTGCGGCAAAAGCATTACTTCGCTTTCGATCATGAGGCTGTTGGGGAGGAACGCAGAAATTTCCCATGGGCAAATTGTTTTTGATGGGGTCGATTTATTATCGTTGCCGGAAAAAGAAATGCGCCGCCTGCGGGGTAAGGAAATCTCAATGATTTTTCAGGAACCCATGTCATCGTTAAATCCCGTATTTACCATTGGAGATCAGCTTATTGAAGCGATACGTCTTCACTTGCACTTCAATCAACAACAGGCCAAAGAACTGGCCCTGTCATGGCTGAAAAAAGTTGGCATAGCCCGCGCGGAGCAACTGTTTCACGAATATCCGCACTCCTTGTCCGGCGGCATGAGGCAGCGGGTCATGATTGCGATGGTGCTGTCGTGCTCTCCAAAATTGTTGATTGCTGATGAGCCGACGACAGCGCTGGATGTAACAATTCAGGCGCAAATTTTGGCATTAATGAAGTCCCTGCAAAAATCATCGGGAATGTCTATACTGTTGATTACTCACGACTTGGGCGTTGTCGCGGAAATGGCGGATCGTGTGATCGTCATGTATGCCGGTCAAATCGTTGAGCATGCGGATGTGTTTACTTTATTTGATGACCCGCAGCATCCTTATACAAAAGGCTTGATGAATTCAATACCCCAACTGGGTGAGACGGAACAGGTGAAAATTGAGTCGATTCCCGGCATGGTGCCGCGTTTGGATACCATGCCGGACGGGTGCCGATTCAGGCCGCGGTGCAGGGTGGCAACTGAAGAATGTGCGCATGAAAATCCGCCGCTCATACAGAGGAGTCCCGGCCATGTAGTGCGCTGTCGGTTTGCAGGCCTAGATAAAGGGGAACAAAATGGCAAGTGAAACAGATCAACCTTTGCTGCGGGTTGAAAATTTAAAAAAATATTACTCTGTATCCGGGGGAATGTTCTTCAGGAAAGGCGGATTGGTTAAAGCCGTGGATGGAGTCAGCTTTGCTATTTATCCGGGCGAAACATTAAGCCTTGTAGGAGAGTCCGGTTGCGGTAAATCTACAATCGGAAAAACGATTGTCAAACTCGAAAAACCGACTGCGGGGAACATCTTCTTTCAAGGACAAGAGGTTTTTTCAGCTCAGGCACATAGTGGAACCGATGCCCAAATGATTTTTCAGGACCCTTATTCATCTTTGAACCCGCGAAAGCGGATCGGTGATATATTGCGTGAACCGATCAAGGCTCATGGGCTTTTGGCAGGGCAGGCGGTGAATGCTCGGGTGAATGAACTGCTTGAAATGGTGGGGATTTCCGCAAGCTATGCCAATCGGTATCCCCACGAATTTTCAGGTGGGCAGCGGCAGCGGATTGGACTGGCGCGGGCACTCTCGGTAAATCCACGCCTTATCGTTTGCGATGAGCCTGTTTCCGCGCTCGATGTTTCGATACAGGCGCAAATTTTAAACTTACTCAAGGAGCTGCAAGAGAACCTGCAGCTTACCTACCTGTTTATCGCCCACGGGCTCGGCGCGGTCAAATACATTAGCAATCGGACCGCAGTCATGTATCTCGGCAAAATTGTGGAAGTCGCCGAAACACGTGAACTATTTCGCCAGCCGCAACATCCGTACACGAAAGCTTTATTGGACGCCTATCCAATTCCAAACCCCAAACTGCGTTCGGTGCAACGGATCGTACTGGAAGGAGAGGCGCAGAATGAGTCTCAGCCTCACTCCGGCTGCAATTTTCATGCACGATGCCCGTTTGCGACTGCCAGATGCAGCGAACAGGAACCTCTTCTAATAGGCGAAGAACATCAGGTAGCATGCTTTTATCCGCTATAAAAACGGAGGGGAGGAGTTCAAGTGGTTCGCTTCATTTTTCATCGAATTTTACTCATGATCCCGGTTTTATTTGGAATCACAATTTTGAACTTCGGGATCATTCAATTAGCTCCCGGTGATCCGGCGGATATCTATCTGAGTACCTCGGCCACATTGGCGGATATTGAATTGAAACGCGAACAACTCGGATTAAATGCTCCACTATGGCAGCAATATTTTAACTGGTTGAATTACTTGTTTCACGGGGATTTTGGGTTTTCTTTCAGCAGCTATGAGCCGGTAACAAAACTGGTGCTAGGAAGAGTTGAACCGACATTGATTCTGATGGGTAGCGCATTAACGATGGCCTATCTAATTGCAATTCCCATAGGGATTGTCAGTTCTATAAGGCAATACTCAAGACTGGATTATACCGTAACTTTAATATCTTTCTTGGGCATATCCATTCCCCCGTTCTTTTTAGGATTGGCGCTGATCTATTTATTTTCTCTGAAAATCCCCCTATTTCCATCAGGCGGAATTCATACTCTCGGAGTAGCAGACAGCGTTTCCGATGTATTACTTCATCTGGTTTTGCCTGCGACAATTTTAGCTGTGGGATTTGCCGGAAAAATGGTGCGTTATGTACGTGCCAGCATGCTGGAAATTTTAGAGCAGGATTATCTGCGGACCGCCCGAGCGAAGGGGTTATCCGAGTTTGTGGTGATCACCAGACATGCATTTCGCAACGCGCTGATTCCTATTATTACAG
>DATMYT010000242.1:0-3155 GCA_035560855.1 Negativicutes bacterium
CATCACCAACTGGGCGATCACTGCGATTACCACCATCGCAATCAAGGTTTCCGGCTCAAAAACGCCCGTTGTTTGGGCGCCCATTTTAGTAACGCGAGAGAAAATTCCTGCAAAGAATCCCACAAAAACCCAAGTGACGGAATAGAGACCCTGTACAAAAACGTTATCCGGGTTTGCACCAAATAGTTTGAAAAACATACGAAAAGCTAAGGAAACTTCAATGACGCCAAAAACAGCACCAACAATGCGTTGCATAAAATGACTTTCCTGTTTTGTATTAAGCGTCTCAGATTGTTTGATAATTTCTTCCATTGTTAACACCTCCACTGTTCAAGATCAATCCAAATTAAATGATTCTTTCGCCTCTGATTACCCTTAATAATACTGCAATTACTGCAATCACCAGCAAAAGATGAATCAATCCACCCATGGTATATGCTGTTGTCATGCCAAGAAGCCATAATACTACTAGAACCGTAACAATTGTACCTAACATTTGGCTCACCGTCCTTACTTCAGATAACCTAACGATAGTTACCTTCTACCCAAAGTATATAGGGATCCACCAAAGAAACAAACGTACATAAGTATAACAACTTACTCAAAATTTGATTGTTTTTTATTTGATCAGAAAACAAAAAAGTCCCCGCTTTCGGTTCAAACCGAAATGAGGACCTATGTGCGCTTATTATATTCTATTCACGCTCCTCGGACTTGAAGCAAATATTTCTTCCGGTCGTAAAACCTTGACAACATATCTGGTTAAGTCCTTTGTGAGATCAACCACTCTTTCCTGCCCACGCCATGGGCGACCAACCCGGTCCACAATAATTCGCACTCGGGGCCTCGATTGCAATTTGGGAAAAACTTCTACGACCACCCCTACTTCGCCAGTATCCAACAAAACAGTGGCGCCCAGTGGATATAGAGCCACATTTTCCAAAAAGACATCGACTAGTTGGGGGTCAAGTTTGGCGCCCCTGGATGCAACCATGATTTCATAGGCTTCATGCGGGGGAAGCGCTTTTCGATAAGGTCTGTCGGAAGTAATAGCATCATAAAGATCCGCAACTGCAACGATTCTCGCACACAGGTGAATGTCTTCCCCTGATAACCCGCGAGTGTAGCCGGAGCCATTGAAGTTCTCATGATGTTGATATGCGATATGCGCTGAAACCAAAGGAATTGGGCCTACTTTGCGAAGGATTTCGAAACCTGTTTCTGTGTGCTCTTGTATTAGTCGCCAACTATCAGCGGACAACGGACCTGGGTCTTGAAGAATGTCAGGAGGAACCAACATCATTCCCAAATCGTGTAAAATCGCTCCCATGGCCAGTTCCGATAGTTCTTGTTCCTTCAGGTGTATTTTTACCCCCATCATTACCGACAGCAAGCAAACATTTATGGAATGCCCGAAAGTATAATCGCCGTGGGCACGGATATCGGTAAGATGTATTAACGCGTGGCGATTATCTACTACATCCTCAATCACTTTTTTCATCATTTGCCGGATTCCAGCCAAATTGAGCGTCCGATTCTGTTCAAACCCCTCAAATGCTTGATGTGTCAATTTAATCGTCTCGACCCGAGTATGTTCATTAATAATTTCCGGAGTTTCAACTTCCAGGCATGGATGATTGACGAATATAGAATCAATACCCATCATGTCCAGCCTGGAAATCAGGGCTTCGTCCAATGTTAAATTCTGCGCCAGCAAAAGATTACCCGTCGCGCTAAAAAGGTTCCGAGCCGTAACCATTCCTGGTTGAAGCTGTCCAATTGTCAAACGAAGCATGATACCCTCCATGCCGCATTTTAACAGCGGCTAAGTATTGCCGCTCTCTATACGGCTTGATGAATCAGCTCCAGTTTTTCCATCACTTTCACAAGTTTATCAACATCAATAGGTTTCGATGCATAGGCTTCACAGCCGATATCAAAAGCCTGCTGAACATAGGCGGTCTCTCCGAGGGCTGTTGTCATAATTACCTTGGAACGCGCCTCCGGCGCAATCTTGTTCTCGCGTTCCAAATCTCTGATCGTTTTCAAGACTTTTACCCCATCTACTTTGGGCATCATAATGTCCAGACAAATCAAATCATAACGCTTGTTCTCATTCAATGACAACAAAAAGGCATTCAATGCTTCGAGCCCATCAACCGTCAAGTCACATTCCCCATATTGCGAAAGAATCTTGAAAAGAAACTTTCGGCTGGCCATGTCGTCTTCGGCTATTAATATTCTCATCATCCAGTCCCCCTATCTATGTTATATTCCTGTTTTCTTATATTCTTCGCAAATTCTGCTGATATGCCGGATATGTTCAAGCGCTTCCTCTAAATTTCCGCGGCGTGCAGCCAGTTCCGCTTTGAAGGCAACGCTGATTAATTCATCTGAACCAATTTGGTTTGCTAATCCTTTAATTTCATGAGCAACGACTTCAATCTGATTCACGTCCTGCATTGTTTCCTCATCAATTCCCACAAGCATCGCGTTGATGCCTGTCAGTGCAGAAGGCGCTTTTTTCAGCGAGTCTGCAACTGCACTGACATAAACTACCTCTCCGCTATCATTGATCTGTATACTACTAATCGCGGTGAAATCTCCTCGCTGGTTTTGTTGCGAAAGCAGTTCGATTTTTTCGGACAGTTCCGCCATTTGCACTGGTTTTGCCATATATTCATCCATCCCGGCCGCCAAAAACCTTTCCCGGTCCCCAACCAGGGCATGAGCAGTTAACGCCATGATAGGAATATGATTTCCTGTATCGGACTCCGCTACCCTTATCCGTTTTGTTGTTTCGATTCCGTCCAGTTCCGGCATTTGAATATCCATAATCATGGCATCATATTTTTTTTGCCGCCAAAGTGATAATGCTTCAACACCGTTGACAGCAGTATCTACCTGATGACCGATCTCCTGGAGCAATCTTTGAATCACATTTCTACTGACAGCATCGTCTTCAACCAACAGGAGTTTCATCGCAGATACCGGTTCGCCAAGATTTTTGCGAAGCTGCTGTTTCTCTTCCACGGAAGCGCCGATATGAAACGGCAGGGTAAAACAAAAAGTGCTACCGTGATTCTTCGCACTCTCGACCCACAGCTGTCCACCCATCATTTTGACCAGATTTTTAGAAATCACCAATCCTAGTC
>DATMYT010000243.1:0-2532 GCA_035560855.1 Negativicutes bacterium
TCGTAATACTCACTTACCCCGCTTTGCGGTGTAGTTCCTGATTGAGTCTTCATTAAGTTTTTTACCCGATCTAATATCCAATGTTCCGGAATTTCGTTAAGCCAACTAAGCTCACAATCTTTATACTTACCATATCTTTCAAACCTGGCATTAATCATAACCCCAGCCCTGCTTCCAATGCCTTCAACTTATCATCAATCACTTCAATATCAGCTAAAATATCCACCACTTCTCGCAGTTTTTCGGGCTTGTAAAAAACCTTGTTGAAATTTAACTCCACGCCCACCACATTTTCCAGGTAGGCAAAAGGCTTTGTGATATATTTGGCCATAAATGCCGCAATCGCTGCCTGGTTTTCTTCTTCGTCTTTATAAAACGGGATAATTTCGTAGTCTTTTTGGTAATCGGGAGTAAGTTCTACGCTGATTTCGATGCGCTCGGGTTGCGTTTTACTGGATTTTTTGTAGGCGGATTTCACCAAGATCTTGCCGCAGCCCAGCAGTTCCTTTTTACCACCGAATTCTTTGATTAAGGTTTCTTGCTCGCTATCAAACCAGTACTTTGCATCCATGGTGATGACCAGCAGGGTCTGTTCTTTGTAATCCAGTGCGGCAATTAAAGGTTTGATGTCTTCTTCAAAGGCCTCGGCTAAAGACCTATATTTAGCATCATCAAAGGTAGTAATTTCAAATTCGGTAAATTCTTGCTCACCGTTGCTTATTTCGATTGGCTTCAACTTTAGTGAGCTTGCTCGTTCTTCCAGCCCAGTTCTTTTGTTGATTATCATGGGCAGCTGCGCCTCAAAACTGTTGCCGTATTCATCGATATTGGTGAGCATAATGGCTTGTTTATTGAAATAGAAATACTCTTTGTCAAACACCCAGGCGTAATCGGTATTTTGAAATCTTGTAAGGGTTTCCACAATTCTCAGGCGGCTGGCTTCGTCCACTTCTTTACGCTTAGAGCCCTTGCTCTTTTTCAGAGGTTTGAATTGTTCACTTGCGTTAATCAGAATCACTTTGTCTTTGTGCTGCGGCTGTTTGTCTTTATTCAAGACCCATAAATAAGTGTAAATGCCTGTATTAAAAAATTCGTCGGTAGGCAACTGGATCACGGCTTCCACAATGTCCTTGTCAAGCATCCATTTGCGGATATTGCTTTCGGCTGAGCCGGCATCGCCGCTAAATAATGTAGAACCGTTATGAACTACTACGCCCATGCCGGTAGCATCCAGCTTGGATATAAGATGCTGCATAAACAACAATTGTCCATCGGAGATAGATGGGAGAAACTTGAAGCGGCCGGTCTTGTCGTTTTCGATGTCTTTTTGGTAGCCCTTCCAGCTGACACCATATGGAGGATTGGCAATGACCACATCAAATTCTTCATTATAGAACTTATCATCAACCAAAGTATTGCCATGTTCGATTTTGGAATCTGGACGAAAACGGCTTTCAATTCTAGCCAGAGCATAAAGTGCATCATTCCAATCCTGACCGTAGGTTTGAGTGAGGCGTTTAAACTTTTGGTTAATCCGGTCTTCTACCCCGAACAGCATATTGCCACCGCCGCAGCTGCAGTCATAGATTTTGAGCAGGGTGTCAGATTCTTTTATTTTGGAGGCAATGATTTCGGCAATGAGGGCAATTACATCTTCTGGGGTGTATTGTTCCCCTGCAGTCTCCGCTGAAATATCTGCCCATTTTCGTTTGATGTGTTCTTCCAGTGTAGTTATTTCAGAGTTGCAATACGGCTTGAGATCAATTTCCGCCCACAATTTAGTGTAACCCATCAGTACTTTTTTAGCTTTCAGCTTGGTAATAACTCCTTTGATATCAAGAAATTTTTCCCCTTCACCCACATCTACCCCAAGCAGGTCTTTGGTTTCGCCATCAAAGCCATTAAGATAGGCATAAAATCAATCTCAAAGGATTTATCGTTTTTACAGATATCGGTTAGAGTTTGATTCTTTTCAAATATGTAAATGTTGTAGCCCTGTCCCTGGTCTTTAATCATCTCGTACAGATCATCTTGATTGATGGTCGCAAAAGCTTCTTCGCCAATATCAGATTTTAACCCCTCAAACATTCTAACAAGGCGGCTTTCAACCATAACGAGAGCAAAAAATGGCATCATAAATGATGGCCATTCCGATTCTTTGATACCGCTACCGCGTAATAGATCGGCGGTTGCCCATATTTTAGATTCGTATTGAAGTATGTTCATTTGTGTTTAAACGCCTTCCTTATTCAGTCTTGATAGCAGTCTGATTACCAACCAATATTTCTATCTCTGACTACATTGTCAACCATTACGATTTTGTGGTTTGCAACATGTTGACCCACGGTCTTCTCAAACTCTTCTGTGATGGTAGGGCTCAACGTAATGGATAATGAGCCTTCAATATAAAGATATAGATCCATCTGTTCCGGAAAATATGATGCAGCAGGAGAACTGATCCAGTTTCGAATTAATTGAATTACCTCGAACATATCTTCTTCAAACTCGTCTTGACTATAGTTATTGTCTTCC
>DATMYT010000244.1:0-2366 GCA_035560855.1 Negativicutes bacterium
GTTTTACTGATGTGAAATTTTCTCTGGTGACGGCCAAGACAACAATCTCAGCCCTAGCGTCAAGCGGGGGCTGAGATTGTTTTTGTTAAAAAACATTGTTGGGGCGGAAACACAAGACTTAGGACGGACTGTGCAATAATAACGGCGAACAATATAACGTGGGTTTGCAGGATTTTGCATTGAATACCAAGAAGATTATCTATAGAAACGATAAGCAGACAGAATCCTGCAATAGCGGGGTTCTAATTTTTTTGAGGCTAAGGAGTTACCCAATAGTGAAATTGTATATCGCTGAGAAACCCAGCATGGGAGCGGAGATCGCGAAATATCTACCTGGTCCTATTAGCCGCAAGGACGGATATATTACAACTGGCGCGGGAATTGTTACCTGGGGTTTCGGACATATTCTCAGGCAGGCGGAACCGGGGGAATATGATCCGAAATATGAAAAATGGCGAATGGAAGATTTGCCGATTATTCCTGAGACATGGAAACTGCTGGTGGCAGCTTCTTGCCAAAAACAATTTGGTGTAATGAAAAAGCTGATTGAGGAAGCAACGGAAATCGTTCATGCCGGTGACCCGGACCGTGAGGGTCAGCTTTTGATTGACGAAGTTTTGGAGTATGTCGATAATCAAAAGCCGGTTCAGCGGATACTTTTGAATGCGCTGGACGAGCAAAGCATCAAAAAATCCCTTGCCAATTTGCGTGACAACAATGATTTTCATAATCTAAAGCAGTCGGCGTTGGCCAGAGCACGTGCCGACTGGCTTATCGGGATGAACTTTTCGCGTGCTTTTACGTTGGCCGCCCGGCGGGCAGGTCACCAGGAAACCCTTCCTGTAGGCAGAGTGAAAACCCCAACGTTGGCCCTTGTTGTCAGGCGGGAGCGTGAGATTGAGAGTTTTCTCCTGACGGATTATTTTACTGTTAAGGCCGAGTTTCAGCATGAAAAAGGTATTTTTACTGCCTATTGGAAACCAAAAGACGACCAGAAAGGCTTGGATGCTGAAGGCCGTCTGGCTGATAATTCGGTGGCGCAGGCGCTGCTCGCAAAACTGAACGCGCCACCTGTCGCTTCTGAAATTGTCCAATGTGAGACTGCGGAAAAGCGGGAAGTGCAACGACTACCGGTGTCACTTTCGGCGTTGCAGGTGATGGCCGGGAAGAAGTTCGGCTATGATCCGCAGCTTGTTTTGGACACAGCACAAAAATTATACGAAAAGAAGTTGACCACTTACCCGCGTTCGGATTGCGAGTTTTTGCCTGAATCACAGTTGGCTGATGCGACTGTGATCCTCGGCAATCTGCGCGGTATCAAACGGGAAGAGCTCGCGGACTGGTCCGGCAGAGCCGATTCCCAGATACAAAGTCGAGCCTGGAATGACAAAAAGATCACGGCCCATCATGCGATCATTCCAACACAAGAAAAATGTAATTGGGCAACTTTGAGCGAGACTGAACAAAACCTATATTTTCTCATTGCTCAGGCGTATATCGCCCAGTTTTATCCGATGCATGTCTACAGCCAGACGCGGGTGGAAGTCCTACATGCAGAGGAGCGGTTTATCGCCAATGGCCGGATTGTCAGGGAGCTTGGTTGGAAGGAACTTTACGGTTCAGATGCCGAAGAGAAAAAAGAGGAAGACGGCGGGATGTTGCCGCCGATGGAAAAAGGCGATAACGCTGATTGTCTCCAGGCGGTGGCCGAGAAAAAGAGCACGAAACCGCCCATGCGGTTTACTGCTGCGACATTGCTTGCGGCAATGAAAGAGATTCATAAGTATGTGAAAAACTCTGATTTAAAGAAACAGCTGAAAGATGTGAGCGGCATTGGCACTGAAGCCACACGGGCCACGATTATAAAAGAACTGGTCATGCGTGGCTTTCTCAGCGAAGAAAAAAAGAAAAAATATCTTGTCCCGACAGAATCGGCGTACCTTCTGATTGATGCGTTGCCGGAGGAACTGACATACCCGGACTCTACAGCACTTTGGGAAAGTATATTGCAGCGCATGGCTGAAGGCGGCGCAAGTCTGGAGGATTTCCTGCGGCAGCAGGCGGAGTTTACCACCAGCATTTGCGCGGTGGCAACCCATCTGGATATTTCGGTCAAGGGTGACTATCCCTGTCCCCAATGCGGTAAAGGCGTTTTGCAACCGAGAAACGGCCGGAACGGAAAGTTTTGGGGCTGCTCCCAATACCCAGTTTGCAAAGCGGCATGTGACGACAATAATGGCGAACCGCAAAAACCGAAATATCCCTGCCCAAGCTGCAAGAGCGGTTCGTTGCAACTTATTAAAGGGAAAAACGGCGCGTTCTGGGGCTGCACGAAGTATCCCGCCTGCCGCACTACGTTTAACGAC
>DATMYT010000245.1:0-2239 GCA_035560855.1 Negativicutes bacterium
GGTCCGGCACCGTTGCAACGCCGGCCCCAGATGCACCACCAGCCCCTGAAACAATTGCGGGTCATTCATGAAATTTGCGCCCAGTCGCCGCCCAATGGTTGCAATTAGACGACTTGCCAGCAACTGCAAATCCAGAGTTGGTATGCCCCCATCCACTGCCGTAACGCTGCTCCCCATGATCTGTTCCGTGAGATCCGCAATCTCTTCCACTGAATACTGCACATGAGTCTGGCTCTCGAGTGAACGCAATGCTAAGTTCACCACATGAAAGGCCGGTAAAATTTGCAACCTCGCAATCGTCGACTCTTTCAGCTCAATTTTTCGGCCCAGTTCCAACCGCTTCACTGCAAGCGCCATGGACAGCATCAGTCTGGAAAATGCTACATCGGAAAAAACGACACCCAGTTGTCCTTCCATGTAGCGCACGCTCTGCTCGATCGGCTTGGTATCCATGCCAGTGAAAAGCACTGCCGTCTGCAAAATGTGTTCAGAGAGAAAATCCAGCAAACAGGATCGTATCGCTTTTTCCATACCGCTAATCTTTAAGCCGCACCGGCGGCTTGTCTGCAACGTCAATGAGTACGCTGCAAAATGTTGTTTTACCGCAACCAGATCGGCCACTATCGTGCTGCGCCCGACCGACAGTCGTTCCGCCACCTTGTCGATAGTTATAAAACCGGGCTGTTGGGCAATGAAGGCGATGATCAAAGCCATGCGTTCCTGGGGGGACAAAACGTAATACCGGGGATTCGATTCCCCCATCAGCTCTTTGGCGCGTTTTCGTTCATCGACGTTGCCGCTAAAACGAAGACCCACGCCGGCGTTTCTGTCGAGTTGTATGATTCCCTGAGCTAGCAACCAATCATCGATACTATCCAAATCGTAACGGACCGTTCTTGCACTGACACCCAACTTCTCTGCTATGACATTGATAGTGATGGGACGCTGCGCATCCAATATCAACCCGATAATCATTTTGCTGCGTTCATTAATCATTCTTTCTCCCCCCATTCATTATATAAGCGAACTTCCCAGGCAAGAATATTCAATCTTTTCAATACACTTGTGGCAAAATCATACTAATAGTAGCATTGTCAGTTGACTTATGGAAACAGTTGTTACCAAACCCTTGGATTCAGGCCTTACTATTTGAATACTGTTCGATCCCGTTGGCGAGCCCCACCGCGCACTGGCGCTGCAGAAATTTGTCGACCAGCATTTCCCGGTCCTTGTCGTTGGAGATGAACGCCAGCTCGACGAGTACGGCCGGGCAGGCGGTTTCCTCCAGTACGGTCCAATCGTCATTCGCCTTGACGCCCCGGTCTGTGGTGCGGCAGTTGGCAATAAGCGCGCTTTGAATGCAGCGGGCGAGACTGCGCCCCCGTTCGCTGGTCTCGTAATACCAAGTTTCCGTGCCGTGGGCTTCCGGGCTGGCCGATGAGTTGCAGTGAATGCTGATGAAAATATCCGCCCGGAATTTCCATGCCGCCTCGCAGCGCCAGCTCAAGGAATCGTCCTCGATATCATCCTCGCGGGTAAGCAGCACTTTGTGGCCCGCTTTCTCCAGGATCTTCGCCAGCAGCTTTGCAATTTGCAAATTCACCGCAGCTTCGGTGACGCCGCCTGCGCAAGCTCCCGGCTCTATCGGTCCGCTATGTCCCGGATCAACACAGATTTTCATAAATTTTGCCCCCTAATTTCCCCGATATGGTCCCTCAGCCGGTTTGGCTCATAAGGGCCTCGGGTGTATTATAAATGCAGTGCTTACCAGTACATATGATGACCCGAAAGCAGTTCTCGTCCTTTACTGCTTTCCTTCATTCATGACCTTCCTTCGAGCAAAGCAACCGCCGCGATTTTTCCGGCGGCTGTTTTGCGTTCTGCCCTTATTGTCCCGCGTTCGCGCTGTCCGTCTTGTTCGTCCTTCATTTCATTTCGGACGCGGATCTACTATGGCCGCTGTCGGCGCTAACGCTTGCCAGCAACCAAGTATTCACCGTCGTCGAGTAAGTGGCGGATATAATCGACGCCTTTTTCGTACACCCGTGTCACCGCCTTGACTCTCGGCGTGCCGTCCGGTGCATAGTAGTCCCGCTGCACGATGTGAAAATACCCCCGGTCGATATACCGCTGTTTGGCGACATTATCGGCCATCAACACCCCTTCGTCGCGCAGGAATCGAATCAGATTGTTGCGACCGAAGCCGGGAATCTCCAGCATCTTGGCGGTCTCCCCGAGT
>DATMYT010000246.1:0-2690 GCA_035560855.1 Negativicutes bacterium
GGTGCAGGTACGATGGGACATGGCATTGCCGAAGCTTTTGCAATGTACGGCTATTCGGTCAATCTCTTTGAAGTGGACGCCAAGCGCCTGGTTGCAGCGAAAAACGAAATCAAGGCGGAACTGGAACTGTTGGCGGAAGAAGATTTTATCAAACCAGCGGCGATTGAGGCAACGCTGGCCAATATTACTTGCTGCGCTGATCTGAAGCAGGCCGTGGCCGACCGTGATTATGTCATTGAAGCCGCACCGGAAATTCTGGAACTGAAACAACAACTCTTCAAACAATTGGATGAATATTGTCCGGCGCATACGATTCTGGCCAGTAATACGTCCAGCCTGCCGCTAAACGAAATGATGGCGCGCGTAAGTGAAGCGCGAAAACAGAAGATGATGGTGAACCACTGGTACAATCCAGCCCATTTGATGCCGATCGTAGAGCTTTCCTGCTTTGGCAATATGCCCGAAGAAACGTTCGACGAAGTCCGAGCGATGTTCCGGGCGATCAAGAAGCAGACGGTGAAGGTTCTCAAAGACGTTCCCGGCCTGGTGGCGAATCGTATTCAACAGGGCGTGGCGCGGGAAGCCTTCTCGATCATTGAACAAGGGATTGCGGCGCCGGAAGATGTCGATATCGCGCTAAAATTTGGCCCGGCTTTCCGGTATGCGACGACCGGCCAACTGGAAGTGGCCGATTTTGGCGGGTTGGACATCTGGTGCGTGGTGGGTGATAATTTACTGAAAGTCATGGATAATCGGCAAGCGGCCAACCCATTGCTGCAACAGAAAGTCCAGGAAGGCAAACTTGGAATCAAAAGCGGCGAAGGATTTTTCAAATATAATGCGGAAGAAATTCCGGCCATTCGGAAAAAGTTCATGAAAAAACTCATCCATCAGTTGAAAGCCTCCGAATACTACGTATAGACTGTACCATCAAAGAAAAAATACAAAGAAAAGGGTGAGTTTATTGATCAACCGCCTATTAATGTTTTTCGTGAACTTGATGCAAAAATATCTGCCGGATCCGTTTACGATTGCCTGGCTGATTTCTTTGGTCGTAGTGGGGATGGCAATGGGCATCACGCATACGCCGATCAGCCAAATAATCAACGATTGGGGCGCCGGTTTTTTTGGCATCATGGCTTTTGCCATGCAGATGACGATGGTGATTGTTTCGGGCTATGCTTTGGCGGCAGCGCCGATCGTTCGGCGATTTTTGCGATTCGTGGCCGGTATTCCCAAAACTCCGGCTCAAACTGTGTTTTTCATCGGTTTTGTTTCGATGATTCTCTATTATTTGAACTGGGGACTTGGCTTGATCGCCGGCGGGTTGCTGGCGCGCGAGGCGGCTAAGCTTCATCCTGACGTCGATTTTCGCCTTCTAGTGACAGCGGCTTTTTCCGGAATTATCATCACCCACGGTGGGATGTCGGCGTCTGTTCCTCTGTTGATCAACACCAAAGGCCACTTTCTCGAGAAAGAAATCGGCCTGATTCCTTTGAGCCAGACCATTTTCCACCCCCAGGCCATTTTCATCACTGTTACTTTGGCCATTGTGATTCCATTGGTATTATTGTTGATGATACCCAAAAAAGAAGATACGGTATTGGCTGATCCCAGCCTGTTCGCCGATGATGTCGTAGCTCCGCCTGCTTCGGGCAAGAAAAAGGAAATCGCCGACTATCTTGACAGCAGCTGGATTTTGAACGCTACGCTGGGCGTGATGGGCGCGGCATACGTCGTGATGTTTTTTGCTAAAGGCGGGGCCTTGAACCTGAACATCCTGATCTTTGCATTCATCGTCGCGGGGATCATCGCTCACGGCACATTGATCAATTATACCAAAGCGGTTTCCAAGGGCGCGGGCGCCGCAGCCGGGATTATTCTCCAGTATCCGTTCTATGCGGGTATCATGGGGATCATGCAGGGAAGCGGTCTGGTAGTATGGATTTCAGATTTGCTTCTGCATGCCGCCACATACGATACTATGGAAATATACTGCTATTTTTCCTCATTAATCATCAGCATCTTCGTCCCCTCCGCTGGTGGACACTGGGTGGTTCAGGCGCCTTTTATGCTGCCGGCAGCTGCCAAACTCGGCGTGGAACCGTGGAAAGTGGCCATGGGCGTGGCTTGGGGCGAGAGCATCTGGAATGTGGTTTGCCCGTTCTGGGCCTTGCCGCTGCTGGCTATCGCCAATATCAGCATTCGTGACTTGATCGGGTTCTCGGTATTATTGTTCCTGATCGGCAATGTGGTTGCACTGACAGGCATTGTAATGTTTGCCCATTAAGACAAAATGCAGAAGCAGGTCCGTAGCACAATAAATGCTGCGGACCTGCTTTTTGTTTTATTGTGACAAGGGCAGGGAAAAAACGGAGAGTGCGCGAAATAGTGAAAGTGCGGAGGTGGATTATGCGCATTCTTGTTTTGACGATGATGTTGCTGTTTTCAAGCCTGCCGGTCGGCGATGCGGCGGTGGAGCGATTTGTTTTGCAGGCCGGAACGCGCTGGGAGACGTCCGGCTGTATCGTTGACTCCGGGGTGGCTGGTCCGGTGGCGCTGATTCTCGGCGGGGTTCACGGCAACGAACCGGCGGGGGCAATGGCGGCGGAGAAAGTATGCAGCTTTTCGCCCATTTTGGGAAAAATCGTGGTCGTGGCGAAAGTAAATCCGCTCGGATTGAAGGAAAA
>DATMYT010000247.1:0-3097 GCA_035560855.1 Negativicutes bacterium
AAGCAAATAAGAATTACAATGAGAAGTACAACAAATCATAGTAAGAATGTAGCAAGGTCTATTTTTTAAAGGCTAAATTTCACAATAAAAGCTTGTAGACAGATTTTAAACAATACCGACTATTTCTATGCAAAGAATTCAAAGTGTTTTTGGAGGAAAGAAAGAATGGCTCTTATTGAATGTAAGCACTGCGGAAAGAAGATAAGCGATAAGGCGAAAATCTGTCCTGGCTGTGGGAAAGCAACTATTTCTGATTCTGGCACAGCTGATAGCGCAATTACCTGCGTTGAATGTGGCGCGCAATTAGCGTTGTTACGATAGTTTGCCTGCTTGGATTCTTCGCTTCCGCGTGTGGAGCGGCGTATTCGAACTATCGCACTAGCTGCGAGGATAACGCGCGCATCCAGAGCATTCTGGAACAGCGAGACACAGGGATTATGGACGTCGTCATTCCTACGATTGACGCGGATAACCCCTACAACACGATTACTTCGCACGAGGACCACTACATGCTAACCGGTGTTGATTCTCAGATGGCGCGGTACTACGGCGTGAATTCGATTGAGAAACAGTCCACCAAAGACGGGCATCCGTAAGAAACGGATGGGGCGATGCCGTTCCTTCGACGTCGGCTCAACCCGCGGTACTACGAGAACAGAAAAGGCTACGGAGTAAACGATGCGTCGATCAATGATTTCGAATGAGGAATGCAATCAACCACAGAATAAGATGAGCCAAAGTTCGCGAATCCTGCTTTGGACCCTAATATCCATGATGACGTTGATTTGTGTCACAAGGCTACTAGCGTTGAAACACGGAATGATGTTGCATCCGGACGAGTGGGTCTTTTCCAGCTCTGCCAGTAGCCTGTTCAAAGGCAGTTCGTACCAGGTCTACAAGACCTATCCAGAAGGCGCGATCCTCATGCAAATGCCTTTTCAGATAGCACGGCAGTTTGTACTTCAACTGATTCATTTCGGCGGCGATGTACAAATGAGTGGGGCGCATCTGATGGGCCGAATCTCCTCTGTAGTTTATTTTTCACTCGGCGCCATGCTTGGTTGTACATTTCTGCATCTGACGCAGGAAAAGACGATGCCGGTTGTGCTGTTTGCCATCGCCATGGTGTTTTCGTTGTTTCAAATCGAACAATCCCGTTATGGAACCGGCGATGTGCCGTCCTTCTTTCTGATCATGGCGATTCTGAATTTAATAACGCTGTATCTGCGCAGGAATCGGTTAAGTTTGCTGTGCATTGCCGCCGTATTGACGGGAATTCTGGGCGCCGTGAAATATCCGCAGCTGTATTTTATTTTCCTGCCTTTGTGCGCCACGGTTTTGAACAGACGCTCCAGCAAGATTTCGCTGTTTGTCGCCATTCCGGCGGTTCTTGGTTGCTGCTTCCTTGGGTTTGTGTGCTTCTCTCCGTCCCTGTTGCAGCGGGAGTTTCTAACCGGGATCATCTCCCGGGAGATGGATGCCTATGTTGCGAATCCAAATCTGTGGGCGGTCGGGACGCCACTGGGTCACCTTGTCAGTCTACTGACCTATCATTTGCTGTATACGGACGTCCCGCTTGCTCCGATTCTCGCTCTGATTGGAATTGTTCCATTGTTTCGGCAGCGCGAAAAGGATAGCACAGCGTCATTTCTGCGCGTGATACTGTTTATATTTCTAGGATTCTTCATATACAACCTATTTGTACCGACATTGTTTTTCCGGACGTATTATATCTACTTTAGCGTCTGCCTCCTATACACTTGTATTGGGGTTTCAACTCTGCTGGAACGTAAGGGCTGGAAACCGCTTATGCTTGTGCTTCTTTGCGCTATGGTACTTCGTGGAGTTTTTCTCATTTGCCTTTTGAGCCAACCGCAGAAGGATGCGAACGAGCCTCTTCTTTCAAACCCAAATTGGTCGGATCGCGTCGTGGTAACGGTACTCGGGAAAGCATACCTCTATGGGGAGATTTCGGGAGATCTGACCGAAATCGATATGTTGGACGCCTTTCTTATCCAAACGCCGGCACTCAAAACGCGCGAATTCTGTGTAACAGGGCCATACCAGTTTGGTTTGGCAAGAACGATGCGATTCTTGATTCGGGACGCCGATGTACAACGATTGACGGACGGTTGGGACTCCTTTCGTGATCGAAACGCGCCTTATCTCTTCGAGAAACTCTATCCGGATTTTTACTATGCTCTATTCGGTTATTGGCTGGAAGGTAGCACCGGCACGCCTTTTGAATTTCCGAGCGCGTATTTTTACTACAAACCCTAAATAGTCCAAGTTTATCAGGCGATGGAGCTCACCCATGAAGTTACGTATGAAGAAGACGTGGTCGTTCCGATCACGTCTTTTTGATTTGAGGTGTCCCCCAAAGAGCAGTCCACTTTCACAGATTATTAAGAGAACTTGCAGGGCTGACGATATCGTTGCCAGATTAGGCGGAGATGAATTTGTTATCTTACCTCCTAAAACAAGTGCATATGATACAGATATATTAGTTAAGAGGATCAAAGCGGAACTGCAAGATGAACAGATAATGGGTATTCCCATCTCCCTTTCCTTTGGACATGAGACCAAGACTCAAGAGCAGGAGACCATCTATGGAGTGCTGAATCTTGCGGAGGATCATATGTATCACCACAAACTCAGCGAGGCTTCAAGCATAAAAAGCAAAAACGTTGATCTGTTAAGAAATGTACTATGCGCGATAATTGATTGGTTACAATATTTACTTGCACAGCAGAAGAGAGAAACCCGGTAGATTTGCTTGTAATAATGAATGATAGGTTTTTAGATTCGGAGATAATTCGGACAATCAGAAGCAACGTGCAATCTACGCTGACAAATAAGGTTAGAACTTTTGATGATCTCGAACGATCATTCGCTATCGATTATCCCAACAAACATCAAATAAACAGTAGCTAGTAGGTTTTAACCCTATTATGTGCCCAAATGCAACCCTCAAGTAACGCAAAAACCGCCCTAATTAGGCGGTTTTTAACTGGTTGCGGGGATTGGACTTGAACCAATGACCTCCGGGTTATGAGCCCGACGAGCTACCAACTGCTCTACCCCGCGACGTACGTCT
>DATMYT010000248.1:0-23254 GCA_035560855.1 Negativicutes bacterium
TGTGATTTCTTTATTGCGTAATATGTACTTGCAAATTTCCCCGGATTCTTAGAAAATTTCTCCGGATCAAAAAAAACAAAACTCTCAGCCGAAGCTGAGAGCTTTGTTTCTCCTACATTCATTAGCTTATCGCGAAAAATATTTGTGAAACACAATCTCCATCCGCTCATACTCTGCCTGGATTTCCTGCAGGGTTTGAAGTGAGAGTCCGCCTCCCTTTTCAGCTCGGCTTGCCAACTCTCCCAGTTTATCCATCCGCATGTTTAAGGCCGCTCCCTTGAGTGAATGCATGCTGCGGGAAAGTTGCGACTGATCCCCGGATTGAGCCGCCTGAACCCCTTTTTCAATTAGTTTTGGCGCATCTTCAAAAAAAGCGATCAAAATTTCTTTTAGCTCTTCTGGTTCCAGCATCATTTCAGCAGCCACATGATCAATAGAATACGCCACGTATTATTCCACCCCATTCTCGCGCTGAATTATCCATCGGTCAAGAATATCTTGCAGTTTAGGAAAATCAATTGGTTTGCTGATATAGTCGTCCATTCCCGCTTTTATACACTGCTGGCGATCATCCTGCATAGCATTGGCCGTCATAGCGATAATGGGAATATGCCTCCCCGTCCCAAGCTCTTTTTTTCTGATTTCTTGAGTTGCCTCGAATCCATCCATTTCCGGCATCTGGCAATCCATCAAAACCAAATCGAACTGTTCTTCGGCTATCGCAGCCAACGTTTCCAGTCCATTAACCGCCAGTTGCACTTCATAGCCAAGTTTTTTCAACAATAACAATGCTAGTTTTTGATTGGCGGCATTATCTTCTGCCAGCAACACCCGCTTTGTTTTCTTAAGGTTCGTCGGTGCATTCCCGGCGGGCTTTTCTGTGATTATAGTTGCCTGTCGCATTGCTGCAGTGGTGTTTTCTACTCCTCTACCCATCACTTTGGCGATACTGTTTAACAGTTGCGCTTGCTTGATCGGCTTCAGCAAATAGCCGTCAACACCTGCTTCCATGGCTTCCCGCTTTTTATCGTCCCCATCATACGACGAAATCATCAATAGCCGCAAATCAGACCACTTTGAATCGGATCGAATCAGACGGGTAAGCGCAATACCATCCATCTCGGACATCATATAGTCAATCAGTAACAGGGCATACGGTTCTCCCGCCCCAAAAGATTGCTTTAGGTTTTGCATTGCTTCTTCCGCTGTGGCAACACATGTATTTTGGCTGCCCCACGCCGTTGTATACCGGCAAAGGATTTCTCGACTGATTTGCCGGTCATCCACTATCAAAATCTTCAACCCTTGCAACTCACGGCTAAGTTCTGTTGCCGATAAAGATTCGTCCTGTGCATGAAGTAACGGAATTTCGAACCAAAAAAGCGACCCGACACCTTCTACGCTTTCTACATCAATTTTTCCACCCATCAGCACCACCAGGCGCTTGCAAATCGACAAACCCAGCCCCGTTCCGCCATATTTCCGGGTCGTTGACCCATCCGCCTGAACAAAGGGCTGAAAGAGCCCTTCTCCGATTGACGGCGAAATGCCGATTCCTGTATCCCGGACTTCAAATCGCAGAATACAACCGGCAGCACTTTTTTCCACGACTAACACCCGGATAACCACTTCACCTTCTTGGGTAAACTTCAGTGCATTTCCGGCAAGATTTAGCAGAACCTGTCGAATACGATTCGCATCGCCGCTCACTATCGGTGGGATCTCCGGATCGATGAAAGTCATCAACGCCAGTTCTTTGCTCCTCGCCTGCCAAGTGAGCAAATCTGTCAGATCCTCAATCAATTCGCTCAATCGAAAATCGAGCGCTTCGATTTCAAGTTTTCCTGCTTCAATCTTCGAAAAGTCCAGAATATCATTAATGACCGCCAGCAAAGCCCCACCGGCATTATGGACCATATTCACCAATTCACGCTGATTTGCATTTAGTGGAGTCTCCAGCAACAGTTCGGTCATTCCGATGATCGGATTCAACGGAGTCCGAATCTCATGACTCATATTCGCCAGAAATTCACTTTTGGCTCGGTTGGCTGCTTCAGAAGTTTCCTTAGCCTTTTGCAGTTCCCTGTCCCTGATGACCCTCTCTGTTACATCATTTATTGTGCCGGCCATGCCGGATATGCGATTCTGTTTGTCAATCGTCACCCTGGCAAAGACCTCAACATAGCGCACTTCCCCGACAATAGTACGGTAGCACAACGTTTCACGCCCGGCGTCTTGTTCCTGATTGAGAATTCTCTCCAACATATTGCGGGCAAGCTGACGATATTCAGGCTGGACCGGATCGATAAAATTTGTCCCCAGGCTTTCCTCCGTAGAAAATCCGGTAATATCCGTCCATGCCGGATTTAGAAAAGTCCAGCACCCACTTGGATCAGTCTGAAAGATTACTTCAGAAATATTGTTGACAACCGTGCGATACTGCTCGCGACTCTCGGTCAACGCCTCCTCGGCCCGACGTTTTTCCGCCTGACTGTCAAGAAACGTATTAAACCAGCGAACCAACTCGTTAACTTCATTTTTTGATTCCGATTCCGGCAGTCGCATTTTTACATCCAGTTTTCCTTCTTGCAACGCTTTGAACAGACGAGTCACCTGAGTGATAGGGTCAACAACCTGCCAGGAAAATACCCGGGTCAGAATCAACACTACCAGAAAGCAGATTCCGATTACCCACAGCATTGTGGTTCTGATGGCGTCGGCTTTTGCATTCAAAGACTGCACCGGGATAAGCCGAATCACTGTCCATGCGCTTTTGGCAGACTTGCTGTAAGTAACAAACATATCCTGCCCGTTGATATACTCTACAAACGAGCCCGTCCCCTCCGTCATTTTTCCCAGCAAATTCGCATTCACGGTACTGGCGATCAAGCTCCGATCCGGATGAAACAATATCCGGCGCTTGGCGTCGACGATAAGCATCGTTGACTCTTTATCAACATTTGTCTGATTAAAGTGGTCGTAAAAACTATCCAGATTATAATTGACCAGCAACAAACCGACCGGTTTTTCTGTCAGGCTGGGAACGTCAAACTTATAAAAAGCTTTGGCAGCCGTAATCACTTTAGCATGTGTCGAATTGGCGTTCACGTTGTCTTCCACGCCTGTCCACAAAACAGCACCGTTAGCTGCAAGCGCATCCCGAAACATGGCGTCCTTCACTTCCGGACGCTGAGCGTTTATGTCCAGCGTGTCCCCGACGTGATAATGGGTCCCGCCAAGGGCAAATATATCGATGGATACCAATCCGCGAATGTTACTGTACCCGCTCAGGATATAGCCGATTTTCGCCTGTGTGGAAAGGTTGGCATAATCATCTGTTGTTTTTTCGCTTTCCATCACAGCATTTTTCACATCTTCGACACTGGAAATATTCGCAATCAGGCTCTCGATTTCGTCAAGCATCAGATCAAGGTAGTCTTTCTGCTTGACCATCATTTCTACTGTATATTGCCGTGCCTGGTCCTGCAGGATCGATTTGGAAATCTCCGTAGAGATCAACCCAACAACAAGTAAGGGCAAAATACTGACACCCAATAAAAATAACATGAGCTGCCGAGTTAGGTTCGCCCGCTGCAATGCAAGTTTCATTGCGATTTACCGAACCCCTTTGGAAATCAGTTTCACCTCAATTAAAGTTTCGGGGCTTACAGGCTCTCCCCTGAGCTTCTGCAGCGCCATTTTTACGCCAAGATAGCCTTGCATATCCGCCCGTTGGTCGACTGTTACCAATAACGTTCCGTCCTCGACCGCTCGCTTCGCCTCGTCCAACGCGTCAAACCCCGCCACCAGAACCCCGGTTCTCCCGCTTTCCTTTAGATATTTGACAACGCCCAGCGCCATCATGTCATTGCCGCAAAACACAGCGCCAATTGAGGGCTTGGTTCTAAATTGGCTCTGGGCAACGGCATAAGCTTCATCAATTTTCCAGTTCGCGGTCGCCACCGCCGCCACGTTAGCGTTTGCGTTTTCTTTAAAAGCTTTTAAGGCTCCACTGGTGCGCTCCTGTGCATTTTTTGCACTGCGTATTCCTTCGAGAATCAAAACCTCCGTGGACCCATCAAATTTTCCGCTGAGAAATTTGGCCGAAAGATAAGATCCCTTTTCGTTGTCAACACTGATAAAAGGAACATTAACCAACCCCATCTTTTTCGCCACTTCAGAGTCCAGGCGATTATCAATATTGACAATGGCAATTTTTTCATCCTGCGCCTTTTTGAGGACAGGAATCAATTCAATGGAACTCGCCGGAGCAATAACAATGGCATCAATCTTCATGCGAATCAATTCTTCAATAATGGCAATCTGCTGATCAATCGAGGTCTCCTGGGCGCCTGTTTTGACAGTTAAGATGACATCCATCTCGTTTGCCGCCTTGCGGGCGCCTTTTTCCATTTCGATAAAGAATGGATTAGTCAGGGTTTTCATTACCAGCGCGATATTCTTTTTCTCCGCCGCGATCTTCGCGACCTCAGATGCTGTAGGAGAAGGCGTCGTCACCAACGGGTTGGCCTCTTTTTTCCCGCCGCAGCCGGTAAGGCTATAGAATGCTACGACAAATGCCAACAGAATCAATGCCTTAATTATTTTCAAACTCCCCAGCCTCCCAAAGATTATCTTGTCGGAATTATTCTCCGGCAGGTGTTTTTTTTCCTGCAGCGAATTATTCTTAAATCAGCCATCAAACGCGCTATATAACTTTAAAGCACAAACTGGCTAACGGGGGCGCTTTCGTATGGATAAAAAAACAGCCCGGGTTTTGATTGTTGATGACGTCACGGCGAATACTACGCTCATCGCCCGTCTATTATCCCAGTATGACTGTCTTGCCGCCGGTAGCGGGTTGGAAGCGCTGGAAAAAATGTCTTGGTTCATGCCGGATCTTGTCCTGCTTGACGTTGTCATGCCGGGAATGGATGGATTTGAAGTCTGCAAATTGATCAAGCAAATCCCTGCTTATCAGGATATCCCTGTGGTCATGATCACAGCGCTGAACGACCGCACTTCAAAAATACACGGGCTGGAAGTCGGCGCGAATGAATTTTTGACCAAACCGATTGACCCGGCCGAGCTGCGAATCCGCACAGCGAATCTACTCAAAGTGAAAGAATATGACGACTTTTTGTCGCAACATAACCGTATACTGCAAGAAAAACTCGCAGAACGAACCCATGAATTGCAGGCCGCATACGGCGAAGTCATCGCCTGCCTTGCAACTGCCGCCGAATTCAAAGACAGGGACACGGGAAAGCACATCCTGCGCATCAGTGAATACACGCGCTCGCTGGCTCAGCTGACCAAGCTGCCGGAGGAGGAACAAGAGCTATTGGCTCTGGCGAGTCCCATGCATGACATTGGGAAAATCGGCATTCCCGACCACATTTTGCTTAAGCCCGGACCGTTGAATTCTGAAGAAACCTCCATTATGCAGTCGCATACTATCTTGGGCGGAAAAATTCTGGCGGGTTCCGATTCACGGCTATTAAAGGTTGCCCAGTTGATTGCCGTTTCCCATCATGAATACTGGGATGGTTCCGGTTACCCGCACGCTCTTACCGGTCAAGATATCCCTTTTGCCGCCCGCATCGTGTCAATTGCCGATCAGTATGATGCGTTACGAAGTCACCGTCCCTACAAGCGCCCACTGGCTCATAACCGTGTCGTCGAAATCATTTCCCGGGGCGATGGCCGGACAAGTCCAGGTCATTTCGACCCGGATTTATTGCAGTTATTTGTTGCCAATCATTCGATTTTTGAACGAATCTTTGCCCAGTTTAAAGACTAGCAACTGGAAAAGGAGCTCTAGATGGCAAAATGTCGAATTTTGGTCATTGATGACACTCGTGTCATCCGACTCAGTCTGAAAAGTATCTTCGAAAAACTCGGCGCAGAAGTGCTTGAATTGGGCAGCGCAGAGGATCTTTTCCATGATTCCTGGCGATTTCACAACCTGGATCTTATTTTTCTTGATATCAACTTGCCCGGAATGAGCGGAATGACGGCCTTGGTTAAAATCAAGGAAAGTCCTAAATGGGCCGGCGTACCCGTCATCATGCTGACCAGTCACGCCGATCCCGTAGTCGTTAAGCAAGCGATTCACTGCGGCATTTATGACTATATCTGCAAACCTTTCACCGCAGAAGCGCTGCTTCAGCGGGTAAAACCTCTTTTGAAGCTTCCGTCAGACTAGCCTAAAAAAACCGCTAATAAAAAACAACGCCGCTGCAACTGGACGCCTACTAGCATAGGACAGCTGCAGAAGCGTTGTTTTTTTGAGTTACAAATGACGCCTATTTGCCTGGGTTTGCGCTTTCTTTCCAGACCAGCGGCCATTTATCGAAGAAGGTGTTGAAATACAGGAACACCATCAGCAAGGCGAACTGTCCGGCCAAAATGCCCATCACCGGATAGCCCAGCCCGAGGTCATTGCCCGCAAAGGGCAGGAATTTGTAAACATTGAGCCAAGTGAAGCCGAAGGCGCTGCCGCCGACGGCCCAAATGATCATGCGCATCAGGATTCTCTTGCCGAGGTCCGGCGCGACATCGACGCCGGGATAATCGTCAAACAGATGATGCCAGCAAAGCAGGAATACGATCATCGACAATTCCAGCGAAGCAGCAGTAATCTCGGGATTGACGCCCGGATTGATGTTGAACGTGCGAATCAGCATGCCATAGAACAGGGGCATCAGGAAACCGCCGCAGATGAGGGCGACAACCACGCCGATCAATCCCATCCATGGCTGTTTTGCCGTGAAAGCTTTGTAGGGATAACCCTCGCCGCCTTCGGCAGGCATCAGGAACCAGAAGATAAAGCCCTGACAAAATGCCAGTACGGTCGGCCATGAGCCGAAAGGTTGGCTGGTGACGGCATGCCCGCCCACCTGCAGGGAAAAGAAACTTGGAATGAACATGCCCACCCAGACGATCAGGGCGAAAACGGTACTTGTCATCATCACGGCCAGCCCGTCCAGCGGCGGTTTCAGATTGCCCGCCCAAGGTTTCTTCTGGAATAGGGACACGAAAGGAATCTGGGCGATGATAACCGGCAACACATAGAAGTTGGAAGCCTCCCAGCCTTCGATAGCCAACTGGAGATCAGCTGCACTCTGGGGTGAAAGCATCAAGCAAAGATTAAACGGTTTCCACCACAGACCAATGAAGGATACGATGATCAGATAGGCGGCTGTGCCGCAGACAAAGCTGAGGAACGTGTACCGAATGCCAGCTTTCGGCTGCAGTTCACCGCAGGCATATTTGCCATAGTTGCCGAAGATGAGAGTTTGCCAGATCCAGGCGTTGATACTGCACCAGAAGAAGGTGCCTTCGGCGAATACAGCGATAAATTTGGCGGAAGTTTTGGCATCGACGAGCGCAATGCCCTTGGCGGCGGTAGCAGAAATAAATGCTTTGGCGGCAAAGGCCCAGATTGGCCAGTAAACCATGGCGTACAGGAAGCAAATCACAACGCCGACAATACCTGTGGTCAGTTTGCTGTCAAATTTTCTGCGAATGATAGTTTCCACGCTTCAATTCTCCTTTATTCTGTTGTTTTATCCGGGTGGTTTTGTTCCATACTTCCGGGCTACCGCGCCTCCTACGACCATTTTCAGCACTTCCGAGGCCCCCACGCCGATGTCCATCAGCCGGGCATCCCGCGCGTAGCGTTCCACCGGATTGTGTTTCATGTACCCATGCCCGCCCAGGATCTGGACGGCCTTGTAGCAAATCTCTTCCGCCGCGCGGGCCGTGTGAATCTTTGCGACGGAGGTTTCGAGCGAATAGTCTTTGCCGGAGTCGCGAAGCGCGGCTGTCGAACCAACGACCAACCGAGTTCCCTCCAGCGCCACATACATATCGGCGAGCATTTCCTGGATGGCGTACAATGCTGCAAGCGGCTTGCCGAATGCCTGCCGTTTGCCGGCGTATTCCGCCGCCGCTTCCAGCGCAGCCTCGGCAATTCCCAACCCCATGGACGCCATGCCCAGACGACCGCCGGTCAGTCCGAACATCGCCAGCTTGAAGCCCTCGTCCACCGGTCCGAGCAGATTGTCGCCCGGCACCAGGCAGTTGTCGAAGACGAGTCCTGTCGTCACCGAGCTGCGGCAGCCCATTTTTTCCTCACATCGTCCGATGGAAAAACCCGGCGTGTCTTTCTCGATGATAAACAGGCTGATTCCTTTGGCTCCGGCTGCTGCATTAGTTTTGAAGGCGACCAGGTAAATATCGGCCAGACCGCCATTGGTGCAAAAATACTTGGTCCCGTTCAGCAGCCAGCCTTCGCCGTCGGCTCTGGCCGAAGCCGTGATCGCAGCGGCATCTGATCCGGCACCGCCCTCACTGATCGTAAACGCGGCGATGCGCTCTCCGGCAATCAGTTTCTGCAGATATTTTTGTTTTTGTTTATCCGAACCGAAGCGCAGCAGAACATCGACTGCCATGTAATGAACATGCAGCGTCAGTGCGACGCCTGCACTGGCTTTGGCCAGTTCGGTCAATACTTGGTAGGTGACGACCGAGTTTTGGCCGCCACCTCCATATTCCACCGGATAATTCAGGCCGAAAAATCCGGCCAAGCGCATATCTCCCAGCAATTCCTCCGGAAACCGCCCCGCGGTATCCAGTTCCCGAGCAATGGGCTTCAGCTTTTGCGCTGCGAACAATTTGGCATTGGCGATCACAGCTTCTGTAGTTTGAGCCACCGTAGAACCCCCTCCCGTTCAGTCCAGTTTCATTTCACCAAAAGTTTCCGCCACGATGAAGTCCGCATCAGTGAGTCGTTTGATTTCATCGAGCGTTACGCCCGGCGCGTGCTCTTTGAGGATCAGCACCTTGTCGCCGACTTCAAACACCGCTTTGTCGGTAATAATCGTGCTGACACAGCCTTTGCCTGTCAGCGGCAGTGTGCATTTTTTCATGATTTTCGACTCGCCACTCTTGTCGGCATGCATCAGGCAGGCGATGACTTTTTTCGTACCGTAGCACAGATCCATCGCGCCGCCGATCCCCGGCCACCATTTCCCATTGCGATCAACGGCCCAGTTGGCGATATTACCCAGTTGATCGACTTCCAACGCCCCCAGAATGGTGACATCCAACAGACCGGTGCGCATCGCGCCGAGCGAAGTCGCCAGATCCATGATTGCAGCTCCGGGCGCCAGCGTGATTGGCTCTGATCCAGCGTTGGTCATGTCGGCTTTTGCCTCCGACGCCGTGGGTTTGGGACCTACGCCAAAAACACCGTTCTCGGCATGAAACATCACTTTGACGCCATCCGGCAGGTAATTCGACGCCTGCGTCGGCATCCCGAAGCCCAGATTCACCAATTGACCGTTTTGCAGCTCCATCGCAGCGCGTTTGGCGATAAGCACTCTTGCATCCATCTATGATTCCTCCTCAGTCTTCACTGTTATTTTTCAGGGACCAATTTGCCGATTTTCAGCCAGTGCTGCCGGTAGATTTCATCGTGTTCTTTCAGACTTAAGCCTTTGACGACAGCCTGAACAAAAGGCGCGGGCGTGCCGACTCTCTCCGGCGGAATCGTTCCCACCGGCACAATTTCTTCCACTTCAGCGATCGTATAGTCGCAGGCCATCGCCACCATGGCATTGCAATTCATGCTGGTCAGTCGATATTCCAGATTGCCCATTTCATCGGCCCGCCAAGCTTTGACGAGACCGACCGGCGCGCGCAGTGGCGGCTCGACGAAGCATTTGACGCCATTGACCTCAATAACGGTTTTCGCCTCTTTTAGCTCGGCGAACAGTCCCGGCTCATCGAGAATGCCGACACCGACCGGAATCAACGCACCACCAAGGCCCATCGCGCCAGCCCGGACTTTTTCGATCCAGGTGCCCATTGGATAAAACTGCTCGACTTTCAAATTCCCCTTTAGGTACTCGTCTGTGGATTCCACCGTAGTCCCGACATGGGACGAAATGATTTCTTTTACCAGCCCGTTTTTGTACAGCATCGCCCGGCCAAATCCACTCAGCCCCGGTTCGTTGGTAATCAGGGTAATGCCGGAAATTTTGTTCTGGATCAGCCACTCGATGCAACAGGTCGGCTCGCCTGCACCGACGAAGCCCCCCATCATAATGACCGAATCCGTTTTGGGTATGACTGCGAGAGCTTCATCCAGCGTTTTGAGTTTGTTGTCGAACTTGGACACAGTTTTTTCCCCCTTTTTCGATTGGTTGGATCTGTCGATTCCTGATGGCCATCAGTTGCTATAGTAATATTGCAATAACCGTGCCAATAAATAGAATCGTCTGAAAAGGTGCATTTTAAAAGGAAAGGGAGAGGTTGCTACCCATAACGGCAGCAGCCTCTCCCTTGTAACCGACAGCGACAGTTGTCTTTTTAGTGTACAGTCATCCGAGATTGTAGCGCTCCAACTTTTTGTACAATACGGAACGCTGCATATTGAGAACGCGGGCAGCCTGGGCCTTGTTGCCGCTGGCTTTCATCAGCGCGTTCTGGATCAATGATTTTTCTGCTTCTTCGATCGTCCCCTTCAAGCCGCTAACATTCAGAGACATCGGGTGCGACTTGGACGCCACCTGCCAGGGCGGATTGGGAATCGCCCGCACATCAACGATCGGATCGGCGCTCCAGTTGATCGCCTGCTCCAGCAGATTCTCCAATTCCCGCACGTTTCCGGGCCAATTGTACTGCTGCATGATGGCCAGCGATTCTGGGGAAACGCCCCGGGCATCGGCGCCGATGCGTTGATTGATCTTGAGGATGAGCCCTTGCAGCAGCATCGGCAAATCTTCCACGCGGTCCCGCAAGGGAGGCATGTGAATCTGCAGCACATTCAGCCGGTAATATAAATCCTGACGGAATTTCTTCTGCATGACCAGTTGGTTCAGATCCTGGTTGGTGGAGGCCATGACCCGCACGTCGATCGGAGTCGGCGCAGTCGCACCCACGCGCCACACCACCCGCTCCTGGAGCACTCGCAGCAGTTTTACCTGCATATAAGCAGGCATGTCGCCGATCTCATCAAGCAAAATCGTACCGCCGTCCGCCAGTTCAAACTTGCCGGGCTTGCCGCCCCGTTTCGCGCCGGTGAAAGCGCCTTCCACATAACCAAACAACTCTGATTCCAGCAGATTCTCCGGAATGGCGGCGCAATTCACACTGACGAAAGGTCGTTCACGCCGGACTGATCGGGTATGGATGGCCTGGGCGATGACTTCCTTGCCGGTCCCGCTCTCTCCAGTAATGAGCAAGGTCGAACTGGTGCGCGACGCCCGGCGGGCCAGCTTCTTCACGTATAACATCGGCTCCGTTTCGCCGATAATGTTCTGGCAGGTGCACAGACTCTGCGGCTGACACTGGCTCATCCGGCTGGAATGCCAGATTTTGTTGGCGATCTCCTTGCCGACCGTCTGATCCGGAAAAATCGTTTTGACGATAGCCCCGACCACCTTGCCGTCCTCCTTGATCGGAAAACGGGCCACCAGCAGTTCATGGCCGTTAATCATCAACGTATCGCCCCAGATGGAGTACCCTTGAACCACTGTATCAAAAAGAGACGTTCCGGGTAGTACGTCCCAGACCTTTCGCCCCAGCAATTCCGGCTGCGTCACCCCCAGCATATCGGCGAAAAAATTGTTGACGAAGAAAATATCGCCCGACTCGTCGAAAGACAAAATTCCTTCGAACGGCGTATCCATCGCCAGTCTCATGCGGCGATCCAGATTGAACGCGGTATGACTCAATACAATGGCTCCCATACTATTCCCTCCTCGCAGTTCCCCTACTATCTCTTTATGCAAGTGGCGTGCCAAGGCCGGAACCGCGGAACTATAACATTCCCGCTTTATAACACGTGTCTACTTTTGCTACACATGCTGCTTTTTTGTACACATTTATTGTAGCACTTTATTCCATCAGGCAAACTCATATTTGTTTTTGCCTGTCTTTTTCACCTGATACATGGCGGCATCAGCTTGTTTAATGACGATTGCCAGATCTTCCGTTCCCGTCCAAAATGCGCAGCCAATGCTGCAACCGACCGCAGTAGTCACTGGATCGATTTCAATGAGAGCATTCACCTCCTGAATGATTCTCGTTGCAATAGCTCCGATGGTTTCTTTTTCTTTTCCCGCTTCCACAAACAAAACTGCTATAAATTCATCGCCACCGATTCGCGCGACTATTTCCTCGGCCCGCAGACAGTTCTGCAGCCGCTTGGCGGTTTCCTGCAGCACCAAGTCTCCTGCCGCATGCCCCAATGTGTCGTTGATCGCTTTAAACCCATCCAGGTCCATATACAGGATCGCCAGCACTTGCTCGGAGTTACGCAGCACTCTCGCCTGGGCTTTCGAAAGAAAAGCATCCAGTCCGATCCGGTTCGGCAGATTAGTCAGACGATCTTTATATGCGATCCCTTCCAATTGAGATACATCGATTTCACACACCGACAAGCTGTGGACCAACTCGCGCAAAGAATCCGCCAGTACTTCGATTTCCCGGATTCCCTTCGGGGTTGTAAACTCCTCTTTGCTGCCAAACCGTAACCGGTCAGCCGTTTTAGCAATTTCGGCGATCGGTTGGGTGACCGCCCGGAACAGAAGCCCTCCGACTCCGGCAAAAATCACGGCAAACAGGCCAGCCGCAAGCCAAATAAACCATTGCAACCGATTGGACGCCGCATGAGCGACCGCCAGCGGCTGCCGCACCAACACAATCCAGCCCAGACCCGGGTAGTCCAGATATCCGTCGCTGCGATCAAATCCGGTGATAAAAGCACCTTGATCCGGCCACTCTTCCTGTACCCATCCGGTTTGCCCATTTTGAGCCCGGCGAATGCTCTCCAGTTCCAGTTTCTTCCCCATCAGCTTTTTGGGTCCCAGCAAAACACTATAATCCTGGCTGCTAATAACAAAAATCTCGCCTTGCCTGCGCTCCTGCATCGGCTGAAACATCGACTCTTCCAACTGTTCAGCCCATTTCCAGCTTAGATGCGCAGCCAATACCCCCGTCGGTTGCCCCGCACTATCTGTGACAGGAAGGCTAATATCGACAAACTTCACCGGCTCACCGTCAGGATTGGGCAGAAGCGTGGCTAATAAAACAGCGTCATGAACGTCGCCAATAAATTCGCCTTTCATGCCTTCCGTATATACAGGCCGCTGCGCAATGCTTTGTCCCACCAAAATGCGATCAGTTGCCGCCCAGACCCTGCCTTCCTGATCTGTAACGCCGATCCAGGAAAACGAAGGGGCTTTGGTCCGCAGGAGTTCCAGTACGCGTTGAGCTTCTACCGCGTTTTTACCGCTTTTGAACTCCGACAGTTCACCAAGCATCCGCACTTCAATCCGGCGGCCCCACATGTATTGATCCAGGCGACTGCTCATTAGATGCGCCGTTTCCGCCAGAGAGTCTCCGACTTGCTGCTTGAAGTCTTCACCAGAGCGCCAGCCGATAATCGTGCTGAGCCCTGCTGCCAAAAGAACGACCAACCCGATAATCAAAATCACGGCTTTGCGTTGCAGACTCCAGGACATGGTCATCCCTCCCCGCTCAGAACAGCCGTCTTATTCCTGAATGCTAATTTTATTGCTCGCCTCTCGGGCCGCTCGCAGCTCTTTCTCCAATGCGGGGACGATCATCCCCATATCAGCGCCCATATTGACGACGACGCCGCCCACGCACACTTCCAAAACCGCGTCGTCATAGCCGGTTATTTTTGATTGCCCGATCAGCGCCTTGATCTTGCTCGACCAATTGAGCAACAGACTCCTTTTATCCAGCGTCGTGATCATCAGGAACAGCCCGGCATGCCATCTGGCAATCAGTTCTCCCGGCTGGATGTTTTCCCGCAGCGTCGAGGCAGTGACCCGAATGGCTGCATCAGCCGCCGCCATTCCATGTTCCTTGCTAATCTCGCGCAAGTTGTCGATCGCGATGAACAAAAGGCCCCATTGGCTGACATCGCCTGGGACGCCTGAGGACAGCATACTCTTTACTTTATTTTCAATATACTCTTTGTTCGGCAGCCCCGTCAGCGCATCAACGAAGGCTCTGCGCGCCAGATTCTTGTATTGCTCATAGTCGAACTTTTCGCTTTCGCGGGTAAAAAACTCCATTGAGGAATGAATCAGTCCGGCGTCATCCCGCAAAGGAACCGACCGAACATGGACGGGAACGCGGTGGCCTTTCCGGTGGCGCAAAAACACCGACACATCATAGACCTGACCGTCCTCCATTGTAGCCTGCAGCGGACAGCCATCCTGGCAGAGGTTTTTCCCCTGCGCGTCTACATGCATCAAAATGTTATCGTAGCAATGTTTCCCCACGACGTCCTTAGCCGAATACCCCGTCAGTTCTTCCGCCGCCTTATTCCAATAAAGAATCGTGCGGTATTGATCGACAACGTAAACCCCTTCAAAAAGCTGCTCCAAGTAATCCGGATGTTTCTCCATCTTCATGCTGCAACTTCCTTTTTCAAAAAATACAGTCTATTTACCCTTTATTATACTCCACGAGCGCAAATCCGCGCTGTTTTACCAAATAATCGTAAACATTATCCAGAATCCGCCGCCGCTCCGAGTCTCCGATCGGCTCCGCCGCATAAGGTGGGGCCCACGTCAGAACCAATGCATCATCCAGATAAATCACCGGATCGCGAAAATCAATATCCAGCGTCAGCAGGCGACCTGCCTCGCGATATTCCAGAGAATAAAAATGCGGAATACTGATCTCAAAGGCTGGAGACACTGTACATCACCCCGACCTTGCGGCTGCGCTTCAGCTCCGGCAGCTCCACCGTCGTAAAAACTCCGGTCGGACGCGCCCCGGCGACAAAACAGAACACATCTCCCGCCGCCTGCTGCGCGTAGCGCTGGGACAGTCGCTTCCACACCCGAAGCGCCGCATCAGGCGTCACAGGGCTGCCATTGTCGAACAGTTTCAGATCATCCAAGTATTTGCCGCCTGGCGTCATTTCTAACGTCGTCTTATCGTCGGACTGGGCGAACTGCTCCGCCAGTTTGCGGTTGCCTGCCCCGGAATAGAATACGGACTTGCCGATTCCCGTAGTCACATCCAGTGTCTCCACCAAATCGAGATAATAAGCAAGCGCAGCCTGGCTGTCGGCAAAAGTGACCGGCAGCGGCGTGGACAGCTCCGCCGCCAGCGACGTCGGCGTCGGCAACATGACCAACAACCCCAAGGCCAAAGCCAATACCCAGGATTTCATGATTTTGCCTGAGAACAACGTTTGCATATTTTTGCCCCCTTTGTTCTATTCTCCTGCCTATCTTCGGCAGAGGGGGGCATTTCTCCTAGTTGTCCATTTCATCCCTGTAAATGACGTTCCTCGATCCGCGAAAAGAATCCCGCCACCAGCAGCCCACTGCCGAGAATCATCATCGTATAAGACACCGACCAATCCGCCAACAGGCCAATGATCGGATTCACCACCACGATCGCCAGCGTCCGGCACATCGAGGTCAGCGACAATACCGTCGCTCTTTTATCCGAAGGAATATAGCGATTCATGTAGGCGCTGAAAACCGGAATTCGCGGCAAGCTAAAAGCAAAGCCAATCACAATCAGCACCACTACTGCCGCCCAATAATGCATCAGCCCCAGGAGCACGAACGCGCCGCCGGAAATCAGCGTCGATACTACTAGCAATGAACGTTTCGACCCCAGCCACGTTTCCAATCGTCCCACATTGTTCAGAAAAACGATCTGTCCCCCGCAGGTCACCGCATGCACGATCCCGTAATAGGCGACCGGCACTCCGGCTGCGGCCAGTAGCGGTTGGAACAGCCAAATCAGTCCCCACGCCAGCGCATTCGTTAAAGCCAGCTCCACTGTCAACAACAGCAACACCGGGCTTTGCGCGAAGAACCGGCCCCCTTCGCGCAGAATCGTCAGATAGCCCGGCCGCACTTCACCGACCTTGCGCACCGGAGGTTCTTTCAGCATGCATGCCAAAACAAACGCCGCTAACGCCGGAAAAATATATAAGCTCATCGAAGCAGCATAGCCAAACCGCGCGGCAATAAATCCGCCAGCGATCGTTCCCGCAATAATTCCGGTCAGTTTAAACGACTCCAAGGCCGCCAGTGTTTGCTTCGCCTCATGCTCTCTGCCGGAAAGCTTCAGGCTGTCGTACGCCAAAGCCTCATCAGCCCCCGAATGCAGGGTGAAAGCGACCGCAAAAGCGATCTCGGCCAACATAAAAACATAGATATCAGGCTTGCTCACATACAGTACCGCTGCCACCGCGCCACTTAAGCAACCAGCCATCAGTGACGCTTTGCGCCCCAAAAAATCCGCCACCGTTCCGGTCGGAACCTCCAGCAGAAAGTTCCACAGCATAAACCAGGAGTTCAGAAACAGCACCTCGGACAGCTTCAGTCCTCCCCATTCAGTGAAAAAGGGAATCAACACCGCTGCAAAAAAATGCATCCAGAATAATAACCGGATCCCTTTCAGCTTCCACAGATTTGATTCATATCCACTCCGAGCAGACATTTATCCCACCTTCTCCCAGTACCGGAATTTTCCCCATTATAGATTCCCGCCGCACTCTCGTCAAGTCCTGTGAATTTCCACTTTTATTTGCGCTTATGCGTCAACAGCCAATCATAGAATTCACGATTCGCAAACACCTCGGTGATGTAGTGCCCTTTATCGGGCAGCACTGTAAAACGAGGCGCGTTGCCCAACGTCCGCAGGTATTGAATCGTTCGCTCGCTATTCTTGATTGGGCAAACGGTGTCTTTTTCGCCGTGAATCGCCCAAATCGGCAGGGACGCCAGCCGCTTCGCCCCGGCTTCGGTCACAGTACGGCAGGCGGCAACCGGCGCAACCGCAGCAAAATACTCCGGATGCTGCGACGCCAAATGCCAGACCCCGCTGCCGCCCAGGCTCATACCGGCCAGATAAACTCGATCCGGATCAACCCGATGCTTTTTGCTCACAGCCGCCACCAAAGCCGCCAAGCCTTCCGCATCCGACCATGCCTCACCCTCCGGGCATTGCGGCGACAGCACAATCAGGGGGAAATTCGCCTGCTCGGCAGCCGCCCGCGACGGGCCGTAGCGTTTCACCAAGTCCAGATCATTCCCCCGCAGAGAACTGCCGTGCAGAAAAACAAGCATCGGCCACACTTGCGTTCCTCTGGAATATCCAGCCGGCAAACTCAGCAAATAGGACATGGTTTTTCCCTGATACGTAAAAACATTTCGCTGTTCAACAGGCCCTGACACAGGAATGGACGCAGGAGATACAACTGCCTGTGGCGGCGCGGTTGGGACCGCCACCTTGCCCGGATTTGTCGGCCAAAACGCAAATCCAATAAACGCCGCGACTACGATGAGTGTACCCACTCCAATACAAATGATTTTATTCACTGGCTTTCTTCCCCTTATAAGCAATTTTCTTACTATAATAGCACTTCTTTCTCTTTTTTACCTTGCAACTGCATGGTGCTAAAATCAACACGGACCAACGATGAGTCCGGCGAAGACATTATCCGCCGCATTAACCTTTTACCTTCCAACTTGCGGAACCAAGCGTACTTGCATTTGGAGTTTTTGGAACATCTCAATAAACCTACAAAATAAAAGAAGCCGTTACGGCTTCAGACTGGTTTTGGCGCGTTGCAGGTTTCTCGTCTTTGCTCCACCGCGCATTACTTCGAAATTGCACCCATGTCACTCCAGGCAATGTGTTTCACCGCATACCCGGTTTCTCCCCAACTGTTTTGCTCCATACAGGGCCTTGTCCGCAATTTCGATGAGGCCGCTTGCATCAAGATCCCGCTCGTCCGTCCAAGTGGCAACGCCGATGCTTACCGTTGAGAATGAGGGTGGTTGTTTTGACAGCATTAATCCCGTCAGCTTTCGCGACAATCGCTTCACTATATATTGTCCGGGAAGCGCGTTAGCACATGACGGGATATGGTTCGCTTGCACTTTTTCTTTCTGATTTTACCCTACGCTTATTCTTTTTTGGCGCTTCATTTTTACAGGATTAATACAATACTTACAATTGTAAATATTGTACTAATCCTGTCGAAATTAACAATTGTTTTTTGGTCGGGCTATAACTTAAACCTTGCTGTGACCTCATTTAGTTCCGTAGCCATTTTGGCCAAGGCGGCAGAGCTGGAATCGACTTCGTGTAAACTGGCGCTTTGTTCCTCCGCTGAAGCCGCAACGTTCTGCGCGCTGGCGCTTGTCTCTTCAGACACCGCGCTGATGTTTTGCACATTGCCCACGACGGATTCCATCCCTTTGGCCGTCTCATCAACCGCCAGATTAATCTGCTCGATTCCCGCTCCAACCTGCTTCAATTTATCGATGATTGCGTGGAATCCCCTTTGCGTTTCTTCAACAGCGCTTTTCCCAGCGACAACCTCAGTGTTGGCTTTACCTACCACGTTGACCGAAGTTTGGATATCCTCCGTCATCTTGCCAATGATTTCTTCGATGTGATTGGTTGCGCCAGCGCTTTGTTCCGCCAGTTTACGAACCTCTTCCGCAACAACGGCAAACCCGCGTCCTGCTTCTCCCGCCCGCGCCGCTTCAATTGCGGCATTCAACGCCAGCAGGTTCGTCTGTCCGGCAATCGCCCGAATACTGGCCACTATTTGCTGAATATCCGAAGATCGGTTGACCAGGACTGACGAAATTCGGCTAATCTCATCCATGGATTTTTCGATGACTTCATTTTGACTGACTACTTTGTTTACAAGATCCATGCCTTGATTTGCATATTTCACAGCCTCTTGGCTGACCTGGTTGACTTGGGACGCATTGGCCGCCATTTCTTCGGCGCTGGCATTGATTTCTTCGATCACTGCGGAAATTTCGGTGATATTCGTCGTATTCTGCGCCGAGCCGGCTGCAACATCGGTGATGGTGCGTGCAATCCCATCGGACACGCGCAATTGTTCGGCGACGGACGCCGTCAATTCTTCGCTGGATGCCGCAACCGTATCGGCGTTGCCTCTTACCAGGCCGACAACCTCTCGCAAGGCACGTCGCATCGTGATGATCGCTTCGGCCATGTCGCCAATTTCATCATTGCGACTGGCATGAATATCTTTTTGAGACAGGTCCAGCGCACTGACCGTCAGCAATGCGTTTTGCAAGCTATTCAAGCGACGGGCCAATTGTCGTCCAAACCAGATAGCAGCCGCTATAGCAAGCACGATTCCAAGCACACTGGCGCCAATAACGGAAAGCAGAATCGTTCGCTGTCTGTCGTTTAGTTGTTCGATTCGTTGCCCCAAGGCAGCATTTTGCGCTTTAAGGATGTCGTCGAAGCATCGGTTGACAACCTCTGTTTTTTGTCTGGCGGATGCCAGAATAACCGCTGACTGGGGATCGTTTTTCTGTCTTAGGGAGATAACCTGTGTCAGGACCTCAATATAGGAGGCTAGTTCCGAGTTCAGTGTTTCGCCGATTTTCTTGCTTTCGGCCGCCGTCACGGAGGCCGTGAACTTTTGCACCTCTTCCTGACTGAGTTTCAATCTGCGCACCGTCTCCGAAGCAAATTTTTCATCGCCGTATGCGATAAAACCACGCATTTCGCTCAGGCCTTCGTGAAAATCGTCTTGCGCTTTTTGCAGTGACTGCGTCCGAACCACCGGCCCCGACAACATGGCTTGGTAGGATTCGCTTACCCCTTTGAATTCAACCATGACAATACCAAGCAAGATACTCATTAACACAAGAATAGCAGACAACAACATCCCTAATTGAGCTCCAACAGAAATCCGTTTCAAAATAACACTCCTTCATTCTTGGTTTGACCCTATCCAGTTTGAGGCTAACTTTTCAGCGCATTATCACAATGCGTCCGCCAATGGGCGCCATAAAAAATCTCTCCTTTGTTATTTGTTTATCCAACATCTATCGTAAACAAACGCTTGCAAAAGCGTTAGCGCATTTCAATCTTTTTGCTGCGCTGTGGACAACCTCAAACCCTACTCCCGTTTTTGACCCCCTCTGCATTATCCTGGATAATGGTCCGGTTCAAAACCGCGCGGAGCTCGTTAAACTCAATCGGCTTGCGAATAAGACAAACCGGCTTCCCTTTGTTCAGCAGTTTCTCCGCCACAGTTCCTGACAACTGACCCGACATATAGAGGATGCAGGCATCCGAACGCAGCTGTTTTATTCGGTTTCCCAATTGAATGCCATTTAGGCCAGGCATGCAGATATCGGTAAGCACCACATCATAACTGACGTTCTTGAAGCTTTCCCACGCATCAAGCGGATTGCAAAACGCGTCGCAACTGTGCTTGAGCATTTTGAGCGCCAACGCCAACCCTCGCAGCGAACCAGCGTCATCATCCACCAACAGTATTTTCAACATGACACCTACTTTCTTTATAGTCTTTACCATGAATAAATCTTGTGTTCACCCATAGTAAATAGCAAAAAGCATGCCAACAAGGCATGCTTTCGCGGAAAATGCTTATTTATCAAGGGTTTCAGCGGATACTCCGTAAAGAATCCCTCATGCTCGATGTAACAAAAACTTCCCGATTGGGAAGTTTTTGTTGAGAAGATTTTGTCAATGATTCAATGCGTCGAAGCTAAAACTCCTCCAGGTCACCGTGCTTGTCCTCCAGCCGGTAGGACAACGCTCGACGAGATATACCCAAATATTTGGCGGTAAGCGTCTGGTTGTCTCCATGGGCCGCCAAAACTTTTTTGATGATCTCGTCCACATACTGTTTCAACGAATGCCCCTGCGGCGGAAACGGCAGCAACAGCCCCTCGGTTTTTTCCCTTTCGCCTGTGGAAGCGGAAGCGACCGTGCTCTGCGCCTGTGGGCGCAAGGCGCAGAAGTGCTTGACGCCAAGTTCTTCCCCCACCGAGGCGAACACGGCCAGTTCCATAACGTTTTTGAGTTCCCGGATGTTGCCGGGCCAATCGTAGGCCTCCAGCACTCGTAGCGCCTCCGGCGGAATAGTCCTTGCCTGTTTCCGCTTCTTGCGGGCAAAATCGCGCAAGAACAGCGCCGCGATCGGGGCGATTTCTTCCCGGCGCTCGCGCAACGGCGGAATCACAAGATGCCCCACCGTTAATCTGTAATACAGATCACGGCGAAACAACCCCTTCTCCACGCATTCCGCGAGCGGTTGGTTCGTAGCGCAGATAATCCGGGCATCCAGCTTGATCTTTTTCAAACCGCCCACCCGATAGTATTCCCGCTCCTGCAGTACTCTGAGCAGCTTTCCCTGCAGTGCCGGCGGCAACTCCCCCACTTCATCCAGAAACAAGGTGCCGCCTTTGGCCAAATCCAGTTTCCCTTTTTGCCCTTTGCTGCTACTGCCGGTATAAGAACCGGCCTCATAGCCGAACAGTTCGCTCTCGAACAGGCTGGCAGTGATAGCGGCGCAATTGATGTCGACGAAGACTCCGGCCGTCGTCGTATCGCCATGCGGCCCTAGATGGATCGCCCTGGCGAACACCTCTTTCCCAACGCCGGTTTCTCCTTCAATCAAGACGGGAATCGTTCTATCCTCGTGGAATTTGTGGGCCAGATCCCAGAGCCGGTGCATCGCTTCGGAAAAAATCCCCACTTGGCCGACGAACGCCTGAGATGCGGCCTGATTCATCCGCGAATAGTCGCGCCGGGTTTCTTCGGTAGCAACCTCCACGGCGTCATCAAACTTTTTCGTCAGCAGATGATTCTCCCGAAGTAGCGCCTGATGTTCCGCCACCCGTTCGACGACGGCGCTCAGTTCTTCAACATCCACAGGTTTTTCCAGATAATCATAGACTCCGCCGCGCAATGCCATAATCGCCGACTTCAGATTCGCCTGTCCCGAGAACAAAACGATATCTGTCCGCCAACTATCCGGCAACGCTTTTATGGCAGCAGTCAGTTCATGCCCCGTCATGCCCGGCATATAAATATCCGACAATACCAATGGGAAATCATGTGCGGCTATTTGCGCCAGAGCCTGTTCCGCGTTGGCGCACTCTGTCACTTCGTGATGTTGCATCTTTAGAAACCATACAATCGCTTGTCGGCTACTCTGGTCGTCATCCACTACTAGAATATTCATCGTTCTTCACCCATTCTCCGCCCGCCTGGGCAGGCAATGATATTTTGAATAATACGCCTTCAGCGTTCGATTGTATAAGTTCAATCGTTCCCGTATACAGATTTAACGTATTACGGGCAATGGCCAAGCCCAGGCCCTGATGCTCGCCGGATTGCGCCAATGAGGTGAACAGTTCGAACATTGACTCCTGGATCTCCGGCTCAATCGCAGGCCCATTATTGCCGATTTCCAAAATGACCTGCTTTTCGAATCGCGTGCGGATACGAATCCTTTTTGCCGGCTTTTCTGTCTGGCGCAAGGCTTCAATAGCATTGGTCAGCAGATTGACGCAGATCATCTCCATTCCAAGCGGGTGCGCCAATACCGGCGGCAGGTCAACGTCAAATTCTTTGTCGACCTGAATTCCGTTCTCGGCTAATTGGGCGCTTACAAGTTTCAAGGCTGCCTCCATCGCCGAATTGACCTGACAAGGAACCATGCGACGCTGCTCATTCTGGATAAACGAACGCAGATATTTGATGATCTCCTCGATTCTGTCCGCCTGATGATGAATTTCGTCAAGACGCGCCAGGTATTCGTCGTCAGGAAGCGTCCTGCCTTGGCGAAGCAGATACAATAACCCGCCGGAAATCACTTTGATGGAATTCAGCGGCTGATTGATCTCATGCGATATCCCCGACGCCATCGTCCCGATCGAATAAAGTTTTTCCGCCTTGGCTTTCACTTTCTGCGCTTCCAAGAGTGCTTCCCTGACTCGCTCGTTTTCAGTTTCGTCATAACCGACTGCGAGATAATAAGCGGCGTTCCCTTCTTCGTCCAAGATGGGAGCAAAATTCACGTTTTCGATATATTCACTGCCGTCTCTTCGGCATACGATCACGAGACCGCTCCAACTCCGGTTGTTTTGCAGTGCATCCATAAGTTCCCGGATTTTTTCCGGCTCATTGCGGGGCGATACGAGCGTCCGGGCGTCGCTGCCAATCAGTTCCTCCGAAGAGTACCCTGAATTTCGGGTATGAGCGGCATTCACCCACCAATACCGCAACTCCTTATCCAACACCACAATGAAATTGGTGCTGGATTCCACGCCCAGCGTCAACAATTTCAGGCGCAGCTGATGGCGGTCCATTTTGGCGCTTAACCGCGACAAGCTTTTTTCCGCCTGTTTTCGAC